>NZ_JBUDPI010000006.1:0-29765 GCF_054919635.1 Halochromatium sp.
ACCCCATTGATTTTGTGCGGCATAGGGTGACTGTTACGGAGCCCGTGATAGGCGCTGCTCGCGGCAAGCGTGCTTGTCGGAGAGAGCGCCTCTTCGCCTCTTCTCGCCGTCGAAACCACTTGCGCCTGCCGCAGCGGGGTTCATAATGCCCGCCTTTTTGCGGAGGTTCGGCCATGTTCAAGAACGCCAAGGTGTATCGGCTTCAGGTGCCGTTCGAGCTCGATCAGATGGCCCTGCATACGCAGCTGGAGGAGCGCATGTTCCGTCCCTGCGGCCCAGTCGAGACGGCGACCATGGGGTGGACCGCGCCCTTGGGGCCAAAGGCTGAGATGCTGGTGCATACGGTTGGGAAGGTGCATCTGGTCGCGATGCGCCGCCAAGAGCGGCTGCTGCCAGGCTCGGTGGTGACCGAGGCGGTGGCCGAGCGCGTCGCCGATATCGAGCAATCCGAGATGCGCGAGGTGGCCCGGCGCGAGCGTACCCAGCTGCGCGAGGAGCTGCTGGTTGAGATGCTGCCGAAGGCCTTCACCCGCTCGCGCGTCGTGCGCGCCTACATCGACGCCGCTGAGGGCTGGGTGGTCATCGATGCCGGCAGCGATAAGGCGGCCGAGGAGCTGCTGGCGCTGCTGCGCGAGAGCCTCGGCAGCTTCCCGGTCAAGCCGCTGGAGCCACAGGTTATCGCCGCTGAGCGGCTGAGCAATTGGATACGCTCCGGCAAGGCGGCGGAGGGGTTCGAGCTTGAGGATTCCTGTGTACTGCAAGACGCCGAGGATGCGCGCTCAACGGTACGCTGTCGCGGATTGGACCTGAGTGCACCCGAGATCCGCAACCATCTGGACACCGGCAAGCGTGCGGTGAGCCTTGGCATCAATTGGAAGGACCGGCTCTCGCTGCTCCTCGGCGAGGATCTGAGCCTCAAGCGACTGCGCTTTGCCGACGAGGTGACGAACGAGCTCGATACCGGCGACGCCGATGATGAGGGTGCGACCCTGGATGCCGAGCTTGCGCTGCTCTCGCTTGAGATGCGCGCGGTGTTGGCGCGTCTCTGTGAGGAGTTTGAGGTTCTGTCAGAGCTGCCTGCCGCCGCGCCTGGGCAGTCACTCGGATTCGACATTCAAGCGCCGAGTGAGCCGGAGCGAGTGTCTGGGCCGGTGGTCGAGCCAGTGGTCGAGCCAGCGACCGAGCCCGGGTCAGGGCCGGCCTCGAAACCCGTCGTCGCAGAGCCAGCCCCAGAGACAGGCTCTAAGCAGACGTCCGAGTCGATGCCAGTGTCCGCCGATACCGAAGATCGCCCACCCTGGGCTTGAGCACTGCGGAGAGTTTGGACATGGCCATCGCCATGTCCAGCTGCGTTGCGCGGCCCGAGATCAGACCTGATAGTAGCCCCGATACCAATCGACGAAGCGGCTAATGCCATCCTCGACGCTCGTCGACGGCCGGTAGCCGAGCTCCTCGACCAGATCACTGACATCGGCGTAGGTGTCTGGTACGTCGCCGGGCTGTAGCGGCAGCAGTTGTTTCTCCGCCGTGCGGCCGAGACACTGCTCGAGCGTCTCGATGTAATGCATCAGCTCGACCGGCTGGTTATTGCCGATGTTGTAGAGTCGATAGGGAGCGCTGCTGCTGGCCGAATCCGGCTCGGCGCCGCTCCAGCTCGGATTCGGCTCCGGAAGGCGGTCGAGCACCCGAATCACGCCTTCGACGATATCATCGATATAGGTGAAGTCACGCCGGTGCTGACCGTAGTTGAAGACCTGGATCGGCTCGCCGGCGAGGATGGCGCGGGTGAACAGGAACAGCGCCATGTCCGGTCGGCCCCAGGGGCCATAGACGGTGAAGAAGCGCAGGCCAGTGGTTGGCAGCTGATAAAGGTGGCTGTAGGTGTGAGCCATCAGCTCGTTTGCCTTCTTGCTCGCCGCATAGAGGCTGAGGGGGTGATCGACGTTGTCGTGCACCGAGAACGGCATCTTGGTGTTGGCACCATAGACCGAGCTGCTTGAGGCATAGACCAGATGCTCAACGCCATTGTGCCGACAGCCCTCGAGGATGTGGCCGAAGCCGACCAGGTTGGTGTCGATATAGGCGAGGGGGTTCTCGATCGAGTAGCGGACACCAGCTTGCGCGGCCAGATTGACGACGCGCTCTGGCTTGTACTCGGCAAAGGTACGGGCAATGCCCTCGCGATCCTCGAGATCGAGACGCAGATCAGTGAAGCCGGGATGGCCTTGGGTACGTGCGAGGCGCGCTTGCTTGAGACCAACATCGTAGTAGGCATTCAGGTTGTCGATGCCGACGACCTCGTCGCCGCGCTCCAGCAACCGCAATGTCAACGCCGAGCCGATGAAGCCGGCGCTTCCGGTAACCAGCACCTTCATGCTTGAACCTTCCTGCAGGCTGTTGCCGCGCTTGCGGTGAATCCAGGGTGCCCCTGGTCTTGGAGGTGCTCTTGGTCCTGTATAAGCCTTCGGCCAACTTGGCTGCTGAATGCCTGTTGGCCTCCGAATGTCTGATGACGGCTATCCTGGTTCAATGAGCGACAGGCTGGAGGCCAGGACGCCATCTGACTCGCTTGCAGTCGCATCAGAGGAGGGCTCGGACTCAAGCCTGTTTCTTGCGCCAAGCCTCGGCCTCCTCTTCGCTGAGCGCCCGCGCCTCGTCCTCGAGCATCACCGGGATGCCGTCGCGGATCGGGTAGGCAAGCCGGGCAGCGACTGCGACCAACTCCGCGTTGTCCTTGTCGTAGATCAAGGGGCCTTTGGTCACAGGGCAGACGAGGATGTCGAGGAGCTTCTTATCCAACATGATGGTCTCTCGGTCAGGCGAGTTGCTGTAGCAAACCCAAATGCTACCTCAGCCTTGTGCGTTTCGTGTCGCTGATTCGTCACTCAGACCTCAGCACGCAAAACGGCCGGAACGGGATCAAGCCCGTTCCGGCCGTTCATCTCACTGCAAGCCCGCCCCCTCAGCTTAGGAAACGGGCCTTGTGATCAGTGCTTACCAGCGACGACCGCCGCCTGCACCACCGCCACCACCCGGACGACCACCGCGCTCAGCGCGTGGCTTCGCCTGGTTAACGCGAATCGGACGACCCTTCATCGGCTGCTCATTGAGAGCCTTAATGGCGGCATCCGCCTCGCTATTGTTAGGCATCTCGACGAAGCCGAAGCCCTTCGATTCGCCCGTGAACTTGTCCATGATTAGGTTTGCGCTTTCGACTTCGCCGTAAGCGCCAAAGGCTTCACGGAGCTCATCCTGGGTCACGCTGTAGGCCAAGTTGCCAACGTAGATATTCATCAGTCTCGTCTCTCTGGAAATACACACCGTAGAAAAGTGGACTGCCGCAGACCAGTGTGCAAATCAAGCGGCTGTTGCGGTGGATGAGCAGGTCATCCCTCAGGTCGATAAAGCGAGGTTAAGCGAGTGGCGGGGTTGCGCAGCCCGGTCTCCATCGGCTTGCACAACGCGATGATCGATGAAGGGAGCATACACGGGTCATTAGGCGGTTGAAAGGAAAATCTTCCGCCTCTGTGCTGTTTCAAGGATCGCCTGAGGCCTGATGCTCAATCCGCCGCAGGATCTCGATCAGGTTTTGCCTGACAGGACGGATCGAGACCTTTGGCGTGGCGTTCAGCATGTGCAACATCGATCAACATTTGGATATCGCGCTCGCGCCGACTGTCCGACAGCGTTTTCTCTTTGGCTGCTTGCCAGGCTGCGCCGATCTCGGGGTAGAGCGCCTCAGAGGCTGCAAGATCGCCGCGATCGCGAAGAATGGCTGCCTTGAGCATCAGGCCGCGCTCGACATTGTCGGCATTGCCCTTTGTAACGGCCTGGTCGACCAACATCAACGCCTGGTCATAGCCACATTGGCCGAAGGCGATCAGCGCAAACCGATTCTCGGGTCCCATCGGGTCCTCAGCACAGCTGCTCAGAATCAGCGCGGAAAGCACGCCAACGACTGCGAATCGGCCTGGCCGCCGACGTGGAGGGGCTTCGATCATAAACCATGATCCCTATTTCTTTGGGTTTGAGGGTTGGGCGTCTCAGCGAGCAGGCGTCGACGCTGGTGTTGAGTTTGGCCTCATGTTAGCGGAAGCCGCCTGCCTGGCGGCGAGGGTCAAGAACCCGTCCCGATCAAGGCTGCCCAGCTCTTGGGTGCGGAACCAGTATTGGCCATCGAGCTCAATCAGCGCATGACGGGTGCGCTCAGGCTCGTCGAGGTAGCTCTTCATCAAGGGCACACCACCAATTAGCACCAGGCCCTCGCGGTCGGCTGGCTGGATCGCAAGCGTTTGCGGATCGACGATGCGGATGCTGTTGCCAGGCAGGGGCATGCCGACGCTGCCTGGCTTGCAGCCGATCTGGATCTTCCAATGCTGGGTCTCGATGGCATCCGGCAGGTTAAGGGTGGCAAGCGGGGTCGTTTCCGGCGTCCCGTAGGCCTCGTAGATCATCTGCTGGAAACGACCTGAGAACGCCTCTCGAGTCTCGGCCTGCAGAGGCTCGCCGCCGGCGATCACCATGCGCAGTGATCGCAGCATGATCGGATGAAGCCGGGCTTGCTCGGCAAAGCGCTGAAGCAGGCTTGGAGGACTGAATACCAAGGTCACCTGGAAACGCGCGATCGCCCGGGCAGCGCCAAGCGCATCGCTCGGCTCAGGATGACAGACCATCGGCACGCCAGCCAAGAGCGGCAAGCAGGTGCTGAGGGTCATCCCCAAAGCCTGGGCCTGCGGTAGATTCGCCAGGATCAGATCATCACATTCGGTATTCAGGATATCCTCGATCTGTTCAACATTTGCGACCAGGGTGCGATGGCGGAGCTCGATCCCTTTCAATGCGCTGCCTTGGTCGGCCGCAAACAGGATGGCCGCGGTGTCATCGGATCGGGTAGCCCGGCTGCCGCTGAGCGCCAGCAGTAGCCAACTGGGTAGGCTCAGCGCGCCGACCAAGGCCGGCAGGCTGCGCCAGTTGATCTGGGCTGCCCCAAGGGCGACGAGGTCAATCTGGTCGATACCGGCGAACACCTGATCGGGCTCCTGTCCACGTCGGCGCAATCGATCCAAGAAGCGTTTGGAGGTGAGCACTTGAGCGAGTCCAGCGCGCCGACAGACCTCGGTTAGGGTCTCGGTGCTCAGCGTCCAGTCGAGAGGTACCACCTGCTTGCCGGCGAGCCAGCTGGCGAGATGCGCGATCACCGCCGAGCTGCTGGGCGGCAGAAGGATACCGATGCGCCGTCCCGGGCAGCGTCGCTGAATGATCGGCAAGGCCATGAGCACAGCCGTCAGCAGGCGGCGATTACTCAGCCTTGTGCCGTTCGAGTCGATGATGGCCGTCTCGGCTAGCTGTCGCTTAGCCACCTTGAGCCAGGCCTTCGGCAGCGTTGGCCGGCTTGCCGCGTGCTCCCGCCAGGAGCTGACAGAGAGGCCGATCACCGCCTGCTTGAGCGTTTCGGCATCGGTGCGAAGCGGCAGCGTTGGTCCAAAGGCGACGATCACGTCGCGCGGGAGGCCGCTATTGGCTTTGCGCTTGAGCTTCTGGCTTGCGTGCGAGAAGCGGCTGCCCCAGAGTCCGTGTAAATAGAAGGGTAGGATGCGCACGCCCTGTCCCGGATCAACCCCTGCGGCGGCTCGCTCGAAGCCGCGCTTGAACTCGCCGAGCTGAGCATTCTTGCTCATCGTGCCTTCGGGGAAGAGGCAGACGACTTCGCCCTTGTTCAGTAGCTCAGTCACCGTCGCCAAGGCATCTCGCGCACGGCCACGCGAGATCGGCACCACCCCAAAGAAATCCATGAAACGCCGCAGATACCACCGCTCATAGATCAGGCGCTCCATGACGAATCGCACTGGCCGCGGACTGGCGAGCTGCACCATGGCCCAATCGACCCAGCTGACATGGTTACCGAGCATGAGCACGCCGCCTTGGGCTGGCATGTTATCCAGGCCGATCACCTGCAGCCGATAGCGGGTGCGAAAGGCGCGCGCGATCAGGAAACGCAGCAGTGACTGCGGCAGCTGCACGATGGTGTAGAGCGCACCAGCGCTTGCGACCACCCCAAGCGCGATCATGATCACGCGACTGCCGGCCTCGGCTAGCGCGGAGGCAACGGTCACGACCAGCGCCGCAAGCATCACCCAGTTGAGGACAAAGTTCTTGGCCGCGAGCACACGACCAAGCTCGCGCTCGCCGGCATTGAACTGGATCAGGGCATTCAACGGAACAATAAACAGACCGGCGAGGAAGCCGAGCGCAAGAAAATTGAGCCCGTGCAGCCATTCGACTTGGATATGCGGCAGTAGCACCACCACCAGCGCGATCCCAATGGCTCCGACCGGTATCAAGCCAGTCTCGACATGATCGCGCGAGACCCGTCCGGCAACCGCGGCACCGACGATGATACCGATCCCGGAAAAGGCCATCAGACCCTGGATCATCACTGTGTTGCTCTCGCCCAGGCTATCTTCAACATAGGCGGGAAAAGCAGCGAGCAAGACCTGGGCGATGCCCCAGAACACGCCCAGCCCAACGATGGCGAGCCAGATGACTTGGTTGTCCCAGGCCGCATGCAGGTTGTGCTTGAGGTAGCGGCCACGAAGATAATCGCTACGGTTAAAGGACATCCCAGCCTCGCCGGCGTGGTACTCCGGCAGCCGAAAGGTCAGCAGCGCTTCGGCCAGCGAGGCCGCCACCAGGAGCCAGCCGACCGGCGCGATGCGCTGCAGGAGCTCGTCGGGCGGTAGACCAGTGCCGCCGATGCCACCGGCTTCAGTGCGCAGCAGTCCTTCGAACAGGACCGAAAAGGCCAGGGTACCGGCCAGGATGGCGATGCTCGTCGAGCCTTGCACCCAGGCATTGGCCGTCGTCAGCGCTTCGTTGCCGGAAATCTCCTTGATGTAGCCAAATTTGGATGGCGAGTAGATCGCGCTCTGCAGGGCCAAGACGAAGGTCATTGCAAAGGCCGCCCAGAACCAGCCAAGGTAGTAACAGGCGGTGATCGCCAGCGTGATACCGATCGCAACGAAGGCGCCGATACGCATCACCCGGTTCTTGGGCCAGCGATCGGCAATGAAGCCAGAGGGCGTGAATAGGAGGATAAATGGCAGCAGGATCAGGGCGTTGACGACGGCCGTCAGCCAGATCTGCTGGGGCCCGTCATAGACCTTGAAGAGCGTGTTCTGAACGATGATCTTGTGGCCGAGATCGACAAAGCTGTTCAGGAAGACCACGACCACAAAGGGCAGAAAGCCACGGATCTGCTTCAGGCGGGTCATACCATCTGTTTCCCCTGCAGGGGTCCCGTTCCCACCGGCGATTAGGGACCGGCGTGAGCCCAGGACCAAGTCTAGCGAGTTCGCATTCTAAGCCTCCTAAGTTGGAGATGAGTACTCGGGTATGTCGACCAGCCATGTTAGAGCAGAATACGCAGATCGATGACTGCGACGTTGATCCAGGCGCCTTAAGGAGGCAGCTGCATCCGCGCGCACAGTAGAACGGGTCTTCTAGAACGGGTCTTCAACGTGCTCCAGAGCCGTCCATCGTCCCGAGGTCTGGTTGTTGCACCGCCTAACACGGACATCTGCTCAGGATGGGACGATGCCCTGGCAATGCAGAGGGGATATCCCTGCTGACTCGGGACGGTTACACTTTTCTAACGAGAAAACGATGGATAGAGAGTGACCGATGAGCTTGATGGTGCGTATCTCAGCGCTGCCTTTGATTGCGCTTCTGGGCGCATGCGCAACCCCACCAATCGCGAAGCAGGAGATCCCGGTGTCGAGCAATCCGATGGGTGCCACTGTGCTGGTCGACGGGACCCCGGTTGGGACCACACCGAAGCGGATCGCGCTAGAGCGCAACCGCAACTACATCTTGACGCTGGTGAAGGAGGGCTACGAGCAGGAAGATGTGCCGATCAGGCGGCGCTATCAGTCCGATCGGGTTCTGATGTCGGCGGTCCAGTCGGGCGTCAGCTCTGCACTCTTCTTCAAGGATTCTGGTATGGGGGTTCAGCGCGGCCTCAGCTCTATCTCGGCGCAGGAGGCGACCGGAGAAGCCTATGTACTGGAGCCAACAACGGTATCGGTTGACCTGCGGCCATCCGGCACGCCGCGCCCGAGCGCAGCCCGTCGCGTCGATTCTGATGGGGACTCTACCCCTGTTTCGTCGTCGGGCAGCAGCGAAGGCTCCATCCTCGATGCATCGCCAAAGACCTATGTCGCAGCGGGTGCCCTCGCGGCGGCTGCTTCAGTGCGACCTGTCGAGAAGCGCTGGACGACCTCCTCTTCGAGCAAGACCAGCGTGCGCAGTGACGGCAGCGTTGTCACCCGCTCCAGTAAGACCTCAGTCGGTGTCAGCGTTGATCCGGTCGGTTTGGTCAATCTCGTCGATACCCTGTTCACCAACGGAGGGTTGCGGTGATGCTGATTCGATCTGCGCAGGTTCGACTGCTAGCGGGGCTCATGCTGTGCTCACAGCTGGCGCCGGCTCAAACCATCGATGCTGAGCGACTCGACCAGATCAGCGTGGACATGCCGCGGGCTGAGGTGCACGCCCTGCTGGGGCCACCTGACAGCGTTGCTGAGCTTGAGCCGGATCTCAGCGCCGAGCTTTATCCGCTTGAGGCGCAAGAGCCGCTGCGCGCCAAGGGCCTGTTATATGGTGACAGCGGCGAGCTTATCGGTTACGTGATGTTGTTTGAGGGTGAGTTCGGTCCGCGGCTTGTTGAGTTGCTGCTGGAGCGTGGTTACCGTCAACAAGACGCACCACAGGGGGCTGATGGGTGGTGGCTGAGCGGCTATGATGATGACACCGGTGAAGCCCAGATCCTGCACATCGCCGTTGATTCGCCATTGACCATTCTCACCACATTCGCGCGAGACTTCTTTCTCGAGCGAGCGCCTTGACCGACTGGCAGTTCGGCCGGCTGAGGGACAGTCTGACGATGGTCTCTCGCGCATCCCTCAGGCATGATTGTCAACGGTGCTTGTGCATCGGGCTTGCTATGATGAGAGCGATAACAGATACCTTTAACGTGTCGGGAACGCACTGTATCCCGCCTAGGCGCAGGGTCTTTTCTCCGTCCGCGCAATCGCGCAGGTCCAACCGTGTACCTCAATTACTTCGGTCTCAGCGAAGCTAGCTTCTCGATCACCCCAGATCCACAGTACCTGTTCCTTAGCGAGCAGCACCGGGAGGCCCTGGCACACCTGCTCTACGGAGCCGGCGAGAACGGTGGCTTTGTGCTGCTGACCGGCGAGGTCGGCACCGGTAAGACCACCATCTGTCGTGCCTTCCTGGAGCAAACCCCAGAGCAGGTTGACGTGGCGCTGGTGTTGAATCCAGCGATGACGGCGATCGAGCTGATGCATGCGATCTGCCAAGAGTTTGGTGTCGCCGCGCCAGACCATCAGGACTCGGTCAAGGTGCTGGTGGATCGGCTGAACAGCTTCCTGCTCGATGCCCACGCGCGCGGCCGCCATCCGGTGGTGGTGATCGATGAGGCGCAGAACCTGCGCCCGCGGGTAATGGAGCAGGTGCGGCTGCTGACCAACCTCGAAACCTCGAAGCAGAAGCTGCTGCAGATCTTCCTCATTGGCCAGCCTGAGCTGCGCGAGATGCTCGCCTCACAAGAGCTGCGTCAGCTCAACCAGCGCATCACTGCGCGCTTCCATCTCAGTCCGCTCTCGCCGCGCGAGACAGCCGCCTATGTGGATCACCGCATTACCGTTGCCGGTGTTCAGCGGCCACTCTTCACCGCGGCTGCCCTGCGTGAGGTGCACCGGCGCTCGCGCGGCGTGCCGCGGTTGATCAATCTGATCTGCGATCGCTCACTGCTTGGAGCTGCAGTCAGTCGCCGCATGCAGGTCACGCCGTCGATCGTGCGTCGGGCCGCGCATGAGCTCCTTGGAGGCGAGCAACTTCGGCAAGATCGCCGACAAGATCGGCGCCAGCGACCGCGATGGGCAACGGCCGCGGCGCTCGTCCTCGCCCTCGGTCTGGGCGGCTGGCTGGGTGCCTCTGGCCTGATCGAGCGAACGCAAGCGCAGTTGGATCGGGCTGCCCAAGTCTGGTCTGAGCTGGGCGCTCAGGATGAGCCCGCGACGCAGCTGGCGGACGCCGATGGGTCCGAACCGACGGTTGACTCGGACGCTGTTGGCTCGCACAAGGATGCGTCCGATGCGTTGCTGGCGAGCGACGAGCTAAAGCCTCCGGCAAGCACCGCGTCGACGACCCGCAATTTAGCGGACACCGACGGCGAGCAGATCGCGGCCGCAGAGGTGGGGACAAGATCGGCGGCGGAATCGGACACCGAGGCGCAAGCCAGGTCGAGCCAATCCAGTGCGGAAGCAGTCGCCACGGCGTTGCCTGAGAGCACTGATGAGATTCCGCGCATCTCACTCGCACGAATTGCACCGCAGGTGCCAGAAGCCGCGCTGAGCGAGCTTCCCGACCTGTTGCTCGACGAGAGCGAGTCCATCCCAGCGCTGCTGCAACGCTGGGGTCATGCCGCGGATGCGGCTGACGACTGCGGTGAGCTTGTCTCCCTGGGGCTTGAGTGCGAACGCTCTCGCGAACGCTGGAGCGATCTGAGGCTGTTCGATCGCCCGGCCGCATTGAAGCTGATGGTCGATGGTCAGGAGCGCTATGCGGTGATCACCGGCATCGATGATGAGTTTGCCGTGCTGCAGCGTGGAGATAGCCTGCGACGAGTGGCGATCGCCAGCCTAGATGAGCGTTGGTCTGGCGACGTGCTGATGCTCTGGCGCCTGCCGCCCGGCGGTGCGCGCATTATTGGCCCCGGCACCACCGGCGAGCCCGTGCTCTGGCTCCGCCAACAGCTTGCCTCCTTGCCGGATGCATCCCTGACCGACGTCGACAACGCCCGCTATGACGCCAGCCTAAAGGCGGTGGTGCGCGAGTTTCAGGCGGGCCGGGGGCTCGCGGTCGATGGCATCGCCGGGCCGCGTACCTTGATGCTACTGAATAATGCGCTTGCAGACGCCGAGATCCCGCGTCTAAGCCAATCACAGAATCTTTGATTCCGCTGACGCTCATGGCTCCCTGGCGACACCCATCGCCTAGACCTCCGAGGTCCTTCGTTTTCTTCTGGATTGGCTGATCGTCTTAACCCCATGTCGTACATCCTGGAAGCACTCAAGAAATCGCAGCAGGAGCGCGAGATGGGGCAGGTGCCCCGTCTTCAGACGACGTCATTCGACAGCCCGCTCGACACCAACCGGTCTCAGCACTGGGTCTTCGCCGCAGTTGGACTGGCAGCGCTCGCGGCGCTGGTCGCGCTCTATGCAGCGTTGCGCCCAGCATCCACCCCCGATTCACCGATACTGACCACGGCCGGGTCTGAGCAGGAGGCTGTTGCTGGCGCAAACCCCGGCGATGAGGCAGGTCTGGTCTCGGATGCGGGCGCCGGGGCTGGACCAGGCGCCGTTCTTGGCTCTGGCTTTGGAGCTGAGCGTGTTGAGCTTGCTGCTTCCGCTCAGGGAACGACCGCTGATGCAGGCGCGTCAAACTCTTCATCACAGGCACCGATGCGCCTTGATGACCCTGATGATCTCAGCGTCGAGCCGCAGGTGCTTGTAGTGCCCGCCCCACCGAAGCCGGGTGAGCGCCTCCCGCGGGGTGCCGATGAGCTGAGGCGTGCGGTGCTCGGACCCGATATCTCGCCCTCGATCGAGCCCTCGAGCAAGCAAAGAGCGCCGAGCCCAAGACCGCAGCCGCCAGCAATAGCGGCCCCGGAGCGCGACTACACGCCGGTGCCACCGGAGCTGATCGCTGAGATCGAGGAATTCAAGCGGACCTATCAGTCAGGTTCAGGCTCAGCATCAGGCAGCGACGAGGATTCGGTGCGCCGGACCTCCGCGGCACCAGCGCGGGCCAAGGCCGTCGACAGGGATGCTCAAGACGTCCGTCAGGCCGCATCGCGCGAGCGGCCAGCGCCGCTATCATCGACCTTGCGGCGCCAACTTCCGCCGTTTCTGATGACGGTGCATGTCTACGACGACGACCCTGCGCGGCGCTTCGTCTATCTGAATGGCTCCAAGGTCCGCGAAGGCGAATCGACTCGCGATGGATTCCTCATCGAGCAGGTCCTTGCCGATGGCGCCATCGTCCGCTATGACGAGCACAGGTTCTTTCAATCCCCCTGAGCCCAGGTCCAGCCTGTCCAACGGAGGACAGCGTCGACGGCGAAGGCGATCAGGCGAAGGCGATAAGACGCAGGGCATCGAGGCGCAAGCGGCTATTGGCGAGCGTCTCAGCGAGCGCGTCACGCTCGGCGATCAAGGCATCGATCTCCTCCGGGCGCACGGCCGGATTGCGGCGGGCAAGCGCCTGCAGCCGCGCCAGCTCCTGATCGAGCTGCTCGCGCATCAGCGCGCAGGCCTGCTCCCGTAAGCCGCGACTCTCGCGGGCGGCTTCCTGCTCGGCCAGCGCCACCATCGCCTCGATGACCTTGCTCTTGGTCTTTAGGAGCGCGCGTGCTAGCGGCCGCCGGGGGCGCAGGCATTTGCCGCCGAGGGCATCGGCGTTGATCTCGGCGCTGCGCTCTTGCCCCTGCTCATCGATCAGCATGCGTCGCGCCGTCGGCGGCAGGAAACGCTGCGCATTGAGGATTGGCGGGGCTGGGCACTCGGCCACATAGACCGCCTCAAGTAGCAAGGCGCTCGAGGCAAAGCGCAGGTCCTGAGTCAGGATCAGCGCACTGGTGCCCATGTGCGAGCTGGTCATCAGCTCAAGTGCGGCCCGGGCCATCGGGTGCTCGCGGGTCAGAAACCGTCGATCCTCATGCGCGAGCGCGTGCTGGCGGCTGAAGGTTGCAGTCAGGCCCTCATCGGGGAGCTCAGGGAAGCGCTCCTGCAACATGTGAGCGCCGGGTCGGACGACGATACTTCCGCCCGGACCCGGTTCACGCTCGACCCCGAAGGCATCCCAGAGCCCGGTGAGGAAGCTCTCGAGACTTGGGTCGCGATCTTCGGCCTCGAGCGCCTCAACCAGGGCTGCGCCCCGTGCTGGCCGATGCGAGCTCAGCTCGAGCAGTCGATCGCGCCCGGCAGCCAGTTCGGCGTCTAGTTGGGTACGTAAGGCTCTCGCCTCGTCGATCAGGGTCTCGACCTCAACGGTCTCCGGCGCTGGGTCCAGGAGCAGCTCCCGGAGTTGCTCGCGTTGCTCCCAGAACACCGCTGGAGCCGCTGGCTGGTGGGCCGAGAACGCATCCAATCCCTCGTGATACCAGCGGAACAAGACCTCGTCGGGGGTATCCGCGCGATAGGGAACATGGATGCGGATGGTCTCGGTCTGGCCGATCCGGTCAAGGCGACCGATGCGCTGCTCAAGTAGCTCCGGGTCAGCAGGTAGGTCGAATAGGACGAGATGATGCGCGAACTGGAAGTTACGCCCTTCGCTGCCGATCTCAGAGCAGAGCAGGATCTGCGTGCCCTCGTCGGGATCGGCAAAGAAGGCGGCGGCTCGGTCACGCTCGACGATCGGCATGCCTTCATGGAAGACCGCAGCCTGGATGCCGGCGCGCTCGAGCAAGGCGCGGCGCAAGTCGAGCACGGTCTCGGCACTGGCGGTGATCAGCAGCACCTTCGCCGGTGCCAATGCCCGCAGCTGTGCGATCAGCCAATCGAGCCGCGGATCGGTGTCCAGCCAGTCGGGGTTTTCGATAGCAGACCAGAGCGCATCGAGCGGATCGCTCCCGGCACTGCCACCAGCGAGTGGGTCGGCAGTCTCGGGATCGATCGCCGCGAGACGCGCCGGGTGCAGCTCGCGCGCCGGAAAGCCACTGATCGCAGCGCGCGTGTTGCGGAACAGCACTCGACCGGTGCCGTGCCGATCGAGCAATTGCTCGATGATCGCCTCGCGGTTAGATTGAGCGTCAATCCCGGTTGAGCCGTCTTCGTCATCGAGCAAGGCATCAAGCTGTGCCTGTTCTTCCTCGCTCAACGGGCTCTCATCGAGCAGGCGGCTGACCAGCTCCGCCACCGGGGCATAGCGCTGCTCTTCGTCCAAGAAACGCTGGTAATCGCCAAAACGCTCGGGGTCGAGCAGCCGCAAGCGCCCGAAATGGCCCGCGCGTCCGAGCTGCTCCGGGGTTGCCGTCAAGAGCAGGACGGCCGGCGTACTCGCCGCAAGCTCGGCGACCAGGTCATAGGCCGGGCTGCTGGCCTCCGGCGACCACTCCAAATGATGCGCCTCATCGCAGATCAGCAGGTCCCAGCCCGCATGCAGTGCGGCATCGGCCAGACCTCGATCCTGGGTGAGAAGATCCAGGCTGCAGAGGATCTGCTGCTCGGATTCGAACGGATTAGCGCCCTGGTCGCCGCGCGCTAGCGCGCTCACCCGGGTCTGATCGAACAGCGCAAAGCGCAGATTGAAGCGCCGCAGCAGCTCGACCAGCCATTGATGCAACAGCGATTCGGGCACGAGGATCAAGACGCGCCGAACCCGCCCAGCCAAGATCAGCCGGTGCAGGATCAGTCCGGCTTCGATGGTCTTGCCAAGACCGACCTCGTCGGCGAGCAGTACTCGTGGATGATGGCGATTGGCCACCTCGGCGGCGATATGGAGCTGATGTGGGATGGGACTGATCCGGACGCCGAGCAGTCCGCGCGCGGGCGCGGTTTCCAGCCGGCTGGTCTGCTCCAGCGCCTGCATACGTAGCCGAAACCAGGTATCGCTATCGAGGCGACCGGCGCGAAGACGCTGCTGAGGCCGGCTGAGGCGGAGCCTGGGGTCGATGCGCGTCTCAGGCAGCGGCTGTTCATGGCCTGCGGTATCGCGGACCAGGTAGGTGATGAAGCCATTGTGCTCGAGGAGATCGACAACGGTCAGGTCCTGGCCTTCAAGGTCGCGCAAGAGCTCACCCGCAGCAAGCTGTGCTCGCCACAGCGGCGTGTTGTCGGCCGCGTAGGTGCGCCGCTCGCCGGTCGCCGGAAACAGGACGGTCACCCGCCGATGCTCGACCGACTCGACCATACCAAGGCCAAGCTCAGGCTGGGTTTCGGAGAGCCAACGTTGGCCAACGGCAAAGGCGGAGACGGGCTCAGGCATAGGACAGCTCGGTCGACAAGACAGCAGGGATCAACAGGGTAACGGCAGAATTCAACATCGCATCCCAATTATCCGGACTTTTGCTGTCCTTCGCTCGACTGCGTCGCCAGCAAGGTCCCAGGATCGAGGTCGAGTCGCGGTCAAGAGGGGACTTTTTCCGGCTGCGCTGACGCGCTAGGCTGCTGAAAACCCGCCATCGAGGAGAGCGCATCAATGCACGCTGCCGAGAAGTTTCCCTGCCCCTGCTGCGGGCACCTGGTTCATGATCAAGTCCCGGGCTCGCATCAGCAGTGTCCAATCTGCGGCTGGGAGGATGACCTCTCCCAACTGCGCTTCCCCGAGATGCCCGGCAGCAGCAACACCGTCAGTCTCGCCGAAGGGCAGCAGAACTATCAGCGCTATGGTGCCTCCGAACGGCGCCGTCGCGGGCTCACCCGAGCGCCGGTCGAGGGCGAGCCGCGGGAAGGTGGCTGGCGGCCACTGGACCCGGCCAGCGACAATATCGAACATCCTCGGCGCGGTGTCGGCTACGGCGACTCCTATCCCTGGCCGGACACCACGGTGCTCTATTACTGGCGCCGCACCTATTGGCGTCGGCTTGCAAGCTGATGGCAACGCGCCGGCAGCCGCCACTGACCTTTGTGATCGCACCGAATGCGCTGAAGCGCAGCTGCTCGGCGAGCGCTGCGGCCGTCGCGCTCGCGGCGGGTGCGCGGCGAGCGGCCCCAGACGCCGAGATTCGGCTGGTACCGGTTGCAGACGGAGGCGATGGGCTGCACGAGATCGCCTGCGAGGTCCTTGGCGCTGAGCGTCGCCGAGTCAGGGTCACCGGGCCGACCTTTGCCGCAGTCGATGCCGAGCTCGCCTGGCTGCCGAGACAGCGCCTCGCCATCATCGAGATGGCGCTGGCGAGCGGGCTCGCCCTAGTCGCCCCCGATCAGCGCGATCCCGCGCTGACGACGACCCTGGGCACCGGTGAGCTGATATGCGAGGCGCTATCGCTCGGTGCCGAGACACTGCTGATCGGACTCGGTGGCAGTGCGACCAACGACGGTGGCATTGGGATGGCGTCGGCGCTTGGCTATGCGTTTCTCGATCGAGATGGTCGCTCGGTGCGACCGGTTGGCGCTGAGCTCGGACGGATTGCGCGCATTGAGCGCACTGGCATCCATTCACAACTGCCTGAGGTGCAGGTCCAAGCCATTTGCGATGTTGAGAGCCCGCTCACCGGCGAGCAGGGCGCGGCAGCGGTCTTCGGACCGCAGAAGGGGGCGTCGCCGACCACCGTCGAGATGCTCGATGCAGGGCTGCAGAATCTCGCCGAGCGCCTGCGCCAAGACCTTGACTGCGACCCTGAGAAGGTTCCCGGAGCCGGGGCTGCCGGCGGTCTAGGTGCTGGGCTGATGGCCTTTTGCGCGGCCGAGCTCAGGCCTGGTGCTGAGCTGGTGCTCGATCTGGTGGGCTTGGATCAGGCGCTCAAGGGCGCTGATCTGGTACTGACGGCCGAGGGCCAGATCGATGCACAGACCGCATCCGGTAAGGCGCCTGCCGCGGTTGCAGCGCGAGCACAGCGTGATGGCATCCCCTGCATCGGCATTGCAGGCGGCATTGGCGAGCAGATCGACAGCCTGCACGGACGCGGTCTCGACGCGGTCTTTTCGCTCTGCCCAGGCCCGATCAGGCTGTCGGAGGCCGAGCGTCGGGTCACCGAGCTGCTTGAGCGAACTGCCGAGCAGGTCGTACGAGCCTTTCTTGCCGGGCGCAAGGGCGCACAACGAGCTGACTAAGAAGCCCTGACACAATGCGCGTCACGCGAGCAGATTCCGTGGCTTGCATGATTGCGCGGTCATTCTGATCGGGCCTCTATGCCAACGCACCGATCGGATTGCTCGCGCTTGCCGTCTTGCATCAGCGCTGGCAAACCCCGCAGTAGAAGCTCGAGCGCTGGCCGATGCGGCACTGTCGGATCGGTCCTCCGCAGC
The DNA here is from genome assembly GCF_054919635.1 of Halochromatium sp. Classification (NCBI taxonomy): domain Bacteria; kingdom Pseudomonadati; phylum Pseudomonadota; class Gammaproteobacteria; order Chromatiales; family Chromatiaceae; genus Halochromatium; species Halochromatium sp. The sequence goes on from NZ_JBUDPI010000006.1 coordinate 17,052, forward strand.
TTGAGCAGGGCAGGTCGGTGCGCCCGTAGACGCGCAATGACTGGGCAAAGTAGCCAGGATTGCCGTCTTCCTGGACAAAATCGCGGAGGCTGGTGCCACCCTGGGCGATGGCCTCAGCGAGTACCTGGCGAATCGCGCCGGCGAGCCGTTCGAGACGCTCGCGGCTGATCCGTCCGGCTGCGCGGTTGGGATGAATGCGTGCCAGGTGCAGCGACTCGTTGGCGTAGATGTTGCCCACGCCGACCACCACATGGCTGTCCATGATAAAGGTCTTGATGGGTGCACGCCGTCCACCGGCGCGTTGATGCAGATAGGCACCGCTGAAGCCGGGCTCGAGCGGCTCTGGCCCAAGCTCACGCAGCAACGGGTGCGTCTCGGCTGGGGCTGGCGTCCATTGCAGCATTCCGAAGCGCCGAGGGTCACGGAAGCGCAGGCAGTAGCCATCGTCAAGGCACAGGTCGACATGATCATGGCGATCCGGCAGCGTCGTGGCCGGCAGCACCCGAAGGCTGCCCGACATGCCCAGATGCAGCAGCAGGACGCCTTGCTCCAGATCGAACAGCAGGTACTTTCCGCGTCGCCGGAGCGCGACGATGGTTTGCCCAACGACACGCGCTGCAGTGTCGGCCGGGATCGGCCAGCGCAGGCGGTGGTCGCGGACCTCGAGCCGCTCGATGCGGCGCCCGAGCAGGTGCGGCGCGATACCGCGCCGACTGGTCTCGACCTCAGGCAGCTCCGGCATCTCGGTGTTTACCGCGACTGGCTCGGAGCGACACCCAGCTCCGTAGCCTCCGAATCCGTACCCGAAGCGAGCTCGGGGAGCGGTGTCGCTGCAAGCAGATAGCTGAGGCGCTGATCGAGCCGGGTCCAGCGGGTGCCACCCTCGCTGACGAGGAACCGCAGCTGTTCGATGCCATCGGCCGACTGGATCATCAGGAGACGGCCGCTGAGCTTGGCGTCGAGTGGCTCGACGCGCTCGGCCACGACCTCGACCAGCCCAGCGAGCGCATCCGCTGACAGCGGACGCCCATCGATGCTGCCAAGCACCGGCCGAAAGTCGGTTGGCAGCAGGCGTCGGCTGAGGAGCTGTTCGGGCGGCGCAAGCAGCGAAGGCAGGTGCTGGTCGTCGATGAGCTGCACGAGATCGCCAATCATCACATAGCGCCGATGGCCGATCGGATCACGCTCGCCAATGTTCAGCGTCAATCCATCGAGGCTGAGCCGAACGCGAGGCGGGTCGAGTCCAAGCCGACCGGCAGCTGTGGCGTCGGCTGGCAACACGCGCTCAACGCGAGCTTGAGTGATGCGCAGCAGCCGCTCGACCGCCTCGACGTCGGCTGGTGCCTCGATCGGTGAGCGCATCTGCCAGCCATGATCCCCGCGCTCAAGCCGGATCACGGGGACCGCGCTGCGCTGCAGCAGAATGCTGCTCACCCGTTCTGGGTCGAGATCGGTCAGGCGTCCGCTGCTGACCTGATACTGGACGTCTCGCACAGCGATGAAGGCGAGCAGAACCGCGATCAGCGCCAAGCTGAGGTTGATGAGCCAACGCCGGACCACCATCAAGCGCGCGCTCGCGACCAGTAGATACCGAGCCCAGCGAGCGCCAAGAGCCCGGGCACCAAGACCAGCGCACTGACGCTCAGCGTCAGCATCCGCAGCGGCGTGAGCATCAGTGCGACCCGGTCATCGGTCGGCGGCGGCACTGCGATCAGGTCTTCGCGGTGCGTGAGCCAACGGACCAACTGCAGCGCCAGGGCCTTGTTTGCCCCCTGATCGAGATGGGCGTTGGCAAGGAAGTCGCCATCGCCAAGGATGGCGACGCGCTGTTCACGGGGCACATCCTGATGTTGCGTATCCGTGGGGTCGAGGCTCGGATCATAAAGCGGTGCGTAGGTCACTGGACGGGTGAGCAACAAGGCCATGCTGAGCGGTCCGCGCTGCTCGCCGGCAGCAGGGTCGCGCGCGATCTCGCCGCGTACGGAACCGGTCTCATTCCAGCTCAGGGCGCCGGTCTCAAAGGCGGCGACCTGAAGCCAGCCCGAAGGCTCGTTGAGCATCAGGGCGACTGCGCCGGGGAACAGCGCTGGGGCGCTCAGCTCTGCGGTCAGTGGATGGCGAGGCCAGTCCTCGACGACCGCGAAAGTCGGCGCCTCCAGGCGCAGGTCACCGGCCTTGGCATCAACGATCTGGCCCGGCAAGAGCCCGAGGTCCAGATACTGCTGAAGCGCCTCAAGCCCGAGTAGACCCTCAGCACCTGGGGGGTCCAGTAACCAAAGCAGATTGCCGCCGCGCTCCAGGTAACTGATCAACGCCTGCGCTTCGCCGGGGAAGAGCGCGATGGCCGGGCTGCTGATCACGAGCAGATCAACATTCTCCGGCACCTGCGCCTGCAAGGCCAGATCCAGCGGTTGCAGCCTGAGCCCGCGCTGAATCAGCAGCTGCGCAATGCGACGCAGATCGCCTGGGCCGGCCCCATCGAGTGCACGCTCGCCATGTCCCTCAAGGACCGCAATCCAAGGTGGGTCCTGCAGCTGCAGGCGCGCAACCGCATTGGTGAGCAGCCGCTCCGTGAGACGGTCCAATAGAACGCGTCGGTCCTGATACTCCACCACCAGCTGGCCTTGCAGGCGCACATCGGCGGCACGGGCGAGCTCAGGGAAGAGCTGCGGATCGATGTACTCGGTACGCACAAGGGGGCTTGCGCGCCGATAGGGCGCGAGCACCTGCTCGATAGCACGTGCAAGGCTGGTATCGGGGGCGGCGAAGATGCGGATGCCGATCGGCTCTTCAAGCCGAGCGAGGACAGCACGACTCTCGTTAGACAGGCTGTTGCGACCAGTCAGGGTCAAGTCCCAACTCCGGTCATGGCGCGCGATCAGCCAGCCCGAGAGTAGCACGAGCGCGAGCAGCAGTATGACAAAGCTCAGGTCGGCGGCGGGCCGATTGAGACGTTGGAGCAGCCGAAGCAATGCCGAGCCCAACCCAGGGTCCAACGCGGGGTATGACTCGGCGTCCGACCTTGGGCTTCGCTTTGGGCGATACATCCGATCAGTCATCCTGCGGCATCGACTCATCCCAATCGCTGGTTTGCGAGCTGTCGCTCGGCCAATGCTAGGAAGAGTGCGGACATGAGCACGAAATAGCTGAGATCGCTGAGCCGAGCGACCCCATTGAATAACCAGACCAGATGCTGACTCCAGGAGAGCCAGTCCAGCAGGGAGAGTTGCAGCGCGGCAAGCTGGTCGGCGTCGTGGATCAGCGACAGCATGATCAATAGGGCATAAGCCAGAATCGTCGCCAAGGTGGGGTGCCGCACGAGGCTAGCGGCGAAGAGGCCAACGCTCGCGAACAGCAGGCCGCTGAGCCATAACCCAACTGTGGCCGACACGAACAGACCAAGATCGACTGGCGAGGCACCGATGAGCCAAGCAACCAGCAGCAGAGGAAGAAGCCCGAGCAGCCACAGCGGCGCGAGCAGGGCCACAAGCTTACCGAGCAGGATGGCGCTAATGCGCACCGGGGCAGAGGCGAGCATCTGATCGGTGCAGAGCTGCTGGTCCCGGCCCAGGCTGCGAGCCGTCAGCAGCGGGGCGATCAGCAAGAGCAGCAGTAATGCCGCGCCATAGAGACGCTCGGCAAGCGCTGCGTTTAGGCCCAGCTCGAACTCAGCTGCAGTAACAGCCTGGTACCGATCCAAGACCTCCAGGAAGACCCAGGCCAGCAGGAGCTGCGTGGCGGCCAGCAGCAGCCAGGCGAGTGGGGTCTGGAACAGGGCGGCAAGCTCGCGCCGAGCGATGACGAGGATCACGCGGCTGGCTCCAAACCGATGCAGCCAAAGAACACCTGCTCGAGATCCGTATGGCAGGGGCGCAGCTCGAGCAAGCCATAGCCATGCTCCATCAGCGCCCGGGCTAGCAGATCGGCGCTGGCGTCCTCGCGCAAACGGATGCGCAGCCTGTTCTTACCGCAGGGCTTGGCGCTCTCGACAGGGGGCAAGGCAAGCACCGAGCTAAGGACTGGTGGTGGCCTCAGCCGGACCTGCACCTCGCGCGCCGCCGTCGCCTGAGCCTTGAGGTCTGCGTCATGCAGTTGGCGACCCTGATGCAGGATGATGGCGCGAGAGCAGATCGCCTGGACCTCGGTCAGGGCATGGCTGGAGAGTATGACGCCAGCGTTCTCAGCAATACTGCGGATCAGGCCGCGCAGCTCGCGAATCTGGACCGGGTCAAGGCCATCGGCGGGCTCATCCAGGATCACCAGATCGGGCCGATGGATCAACGCCTGCGCAATGCCGGCCCGTTGCTGATAGCCTTTGGAGAGCTGACCCAAGAGACGCTGTCCGACATGGGTCAGTCCGCAGGCTGCTTTGACCCGAGCGAGCGCATCCGGTAGCTCTCCAGCGGCGATGCGATGCAGCCGCCCCGCGAAGGTCAGGTACTCGTCGACGCGCATCTCCGGGTAGATGGGTGAGCGCTCCGGCAAGTAGCCCAAGCGCGCCTTGACAGACTGTGGTGCCTGCTGCAAGTCAGTGCCGTTGACTAGGACCCTGCCGCTACTCGGCGACAGGATGCCGGCGAGGATGCGAAGCGCCGTGGTCTTACCGGCACCATTGGGTCCGAGCAGCCCGAGCACCTCGCCTCGCCGCAAGCAAAAGCGAAGCCCATGCAGCACCGGCTTGCGACCGAAACCGCGGGTGATCTGATCAACGGTCAACAGCATGCTCATGGGCGAGAACGATAGCGCGAGACTCCGCGGCGCGCGAGCCCCTTGGTGAAAACCAGTGCTGCGAAACCAGTGCTGGGAAACCGGCACCAAGAGCCGACGTTCAAGAAGCGTCCCACAAGCAAGACTTCGGGGAGCAGGGTTTTCTGGATCTAGGGCGGGAACGGGCTAAGCTGGTTGTTGCCTTAATCTCCCGGAACACGCAGAGTCGCGTCCTGGTGGTGCCCTCGCCACTGCTGAAACACCGAGTAAATCTATGACCTTTTATGGACTGCTGAACCTGCCAGCCTGGCAGGTTGCGCTGATCACCCTTGGGCTGACCCACATCACCATCGGCGCGGTCACCATCTTCTTGCATCGTGCCCAAGCCCATCGCGCCTTGGACCTGCACCCGATTCCCGAGCACTTCTTCCGCTTCTGGCTCTGGCTCACCACCGGGATGGTGACGCGCAACTGGGTAGCCGTGCACCGCAAGCATCATGCCCGCTGCGAGACCGCCGATGATCCCCATAGCCCACAGGTGTTTGGCCTGGGAAAGGTGTTCTGGGAGGGGGTTGAGCTCTATAGCGTCGCCGCCAAGGACCCAGCCGTCGCCAAGCGTTTTGGCCAGGGCACACCTGATGATTGGGTGGAGCGTGCGATTTACAGCCGCCTTACTTGGCAAGGCTGCGCCCTGATGCTGGTCATCGATATCGCGCTGTTCGGGGTCTATGGCATCACCGCCTGGGCGGTGCAGATGCTCTGGATACCGATTCTGGCGGCGGGCGTGATCAACGGTGTCGGCCATTTCTGGGGCTACCGCAACTTCGAGACGCCAGACGCATCAGCCAATGTCTCGCCCTGGGGCATTCTGATCGGCGGTGAAGAGCTGCACAACAACCATCATGCCTTCCCGTCCTCTGCGCGCTTGTCGATGCGCTGGTGGGAGCTCGATATCGGCTGGCTCTACATACGCCTGCTGTCACTGCTCGGCCTTGCCAAGGTGAAAAAGCTGCCGCCGCAGGCGACTGTCATCGAAGGTAAGCAGATCATCGACATGGATACCCTAAAGGCGCTGCTGACGGCACGTATGCATGTGATCCGCCGTTACAGCAAGGAGGTCTTGCAGCCAGTCACCCGCTCAGAGCTCTGCCGCAGTGAGCCGCATTGCCGGCGCGTCGCTCGATATGCGCGCAAGCTCCTGGGAAGCGAGCGTCTGGATGAGGCAAGTCGCAAGCGCTTGGAGCAGATCCTGGCTAGCAGCCAACAGCTCAAGGTGGTGTACCAGTTCCGTGAGCAGCTCAGGCAGATCTGGGAGCGCAATGCGCCTTCGCAGGAGGCGCTACTGAAATCGCTGCAAGACTGGTGTCAGCGCGCTGAGACGACTGGTATCCATGCGCTAGAAGGCTTTTCGCGCAATCTGCGCGGGCTTACCCTGGTTGGTAGTCACTGAGAAGCGCCAAGGAACTCCATACTCGCTGCAAGGATTGAAGAGCTAACGCGAGCTGGATCATCGCTCTGAGAGGCCCTCTCCTGAGAGAGGCTCTAGGGCTCGGCGCTCAGATAGCAGATCCAGCCCGCGTCGGCATCCGCTCGAGTCACCGGCTTGAAACAACCGTCAGGCTCACCGTCGTCGTCCCAACCCTGCCAGTAGATGCGCAGGTGTCTGAACCCTGCATCGGTCAGGATCTCCTGTAGCTCAGGCAGCGTCCAGAGTCGCCAGCGATAACGGAAGGCGTTATCGATTCGAGAGCCATCCTGGAACTGAAAATGGATCGCGCACTCCATCAGACCGCTGATCGGGTTGTAGTCGGTTTGGTCCCAGATGTAGGTGAACGGCGGCTCGACGTCATCCTCGATGCTGCGCTCCTCGGTGATCACCCGAAAGGCATCGTAACCGCCATAGGCATCAAGCATGAATAGGCCATCGGCGGCGAGGCGCTCTCGCACACGTCCAAAGTAGCGCAGTAGCTCCGAGCGCTCGGTGATGAGCCACCAGCTAAAGTTCATGGCCAGGATCAGGTCGGTCGGCTCGCTGCCCCTGGGCTTAGCAGGGTCCATCGTCGGTTGAGCACTCCCTACCTCCGTCACGTCCGCCTCGAGAAGCCGCAAACGCGCGCGTTGATCGTCGCTCAAGCGAGAAAGCCGATGCTCACGCGCATAGGCGAGTACCCCTGGATCGTTATCGACCCCAAGCGCGCGGTTCTCCGGATGTCTCAAGACCCATTCGTGGCAAACAGCTGCCGTGCCGCAGAAGTCCTCAATCAGCGAGCGGGCAGGGCGCCCGCGTCGCTCAAGGAAGGTTTGCGCGACGAAATCGACCTCCGCCTCGGGACACTGGACCGCGCGCTCATAGAGCGCGTATCGGTCGACCTGTTCCGTGAGGCTGCCTTGCGTCCGCAGCGAAGCTTGACCATGAGTATCGGTCGGCTCGGTATCGGTCGTTTGGGACGTCGACGTCGTTGTCGGGCCGACCTCGGATTTGGTGTCAATAGGCGACATAGCGACTCGGTTTTCTTGCCTTGGCTCGCAGTCAGACCTCGTCGAGAACTGAACCGCTGCGTTTGCAAGTAGACGGTGGTTGGCTTAAGCTTGACGGCTCGATGCGCAGGGAGCAACCAGTAACTGCCGAACCTCCGTCATTGCAACGGTGACCTGAGTCATACTGGCTCCAGCATCAGCCCGCATTCCGGAGAGGTGTCCGAGTGGCTTAAGGAGCACGCCTGGAAAGTGTGTATAGGTTAATAGCCTATCGAGGGTTCGAATCCCTCCCTCTCCGCCATTCAGTCGTAAAAATCATATCAAATTCAATTTCTTATAATTAAATATAAAAATTACCCCCATCTAGTGCCCCACTTGGCTATCGCTACTCTTCCGATTCTTCTGTCTTAGCGTCCGCTCTCCTTGCCGCCAAGGAAACTGAAATGTCCTCAACCCTGACCATCGAGCTCCCCGTCGCCGGACTACCCTCGGCTGCCGAGTTGCCGGCTAATTTTGCCGACGAAGCGCGTTTTTTGCTCGCCGTTAAGCTCTTTGAGCAAGGCCGCATCTCATCAGGAAAGGCTGGCCGACTGTGCGGTATGGGGCGCGTCGAGTTTTTGCTGGCGGCAAGCCGATCAGGTGTGCCGGTGGTCGATTTAGAAGGCGATGACCTCGTCAACGAGTTCGTTTGATGCTTGCCGAGCGTGCTGTGATCAATGCTGGCCCGCTGGTCGCGCTGTCGCTAGCAGGGCGATTAGACCTGTTGCCGGCCTTGTTTAGCGAATTCTGGATTCCACAACGGGTCTTTGATGAAGTGACCGTCGCCGGGATAGGGCGGCCAGGTGCAGAAACACTGGCTAGTGACCGCTGGGCCGCCCATGTCCGGTCATCGGCCGAAGCGGACCCGTTGCTGGTTGCCGAACTCGATCCCGGGGGAGGCGGCCGTGATCACGCTGGCTCGCAGCCTAGCACCCTGTCTGGCGATCATCGACGAAAAACGTGGACGCAAGATCGCCCACTCGATCTATGGGCTACCGGTCAAAGGAACCGCCGGGCTCTTGGTCGAAGCCCATCGGCGCGGCTTGCTCGCTGATGAGTTGCGGAACACGTTGCTTGGCCTGAAAGGTGCTGGCTATTTCCTCTCCGATACCGTGATTGATGCCGCCTGCGCGGCCGCCCATAGCCATTGATACAGCATAGTCTCCAACGTTATCTACGCTCTATTGTTGAGCCATAAGTTGCTTACAGCTGCGGGAGAGGGTCGACCAGGTTATCTGCCGCGCCTTTGCTGCATCATTGCGCTCACTCAGCCATCATCTCTAGCCGCTTGGTGAATAGATCGCCGCGTGCATAGGTGGCCTGCCTTTGTTCTCGAAGACGTAGGCAAGCGCCATCACGCACGTGGCGGGTTGCTGGTATCGGCCCAGTTCATCGCACTGGCATAGTCGAGAACATTCTCGATGCGATCCTAAACCCGCTTTGCTGTCTCGGGCTTGGTGGTCCATATCGGCTTGAGGATGGCGAGCACATCCTCGGTGGTGAGGCTGCCGACTGGCTTCGAGCCGATGACCGGACGGGCATTGATGTTGATGGTGTCTGTCTACTGCCGAGCATGTTTCCGATTCGACCACTCGTGCCGCAAGTGGTGTTCAACACCCGGGCTGGGCTGGGGAGTAGCCCCTCGGGCTGCCGGCTGCCTTGTGGCCAGCGAGGAATCGGCTATCTTTGTTTGGGTGTCATCAGAACCCTGCCAGGAGCGCCTAGCCTTGTACTGCTCAATTCGCCGCTACCAGCTCGTCAAGGGAACACCGGATATTGTACGCGACAAGGTGGAGACCACATTCATGCCGCGCATCAAAGCCCTCGACGGCTTCGTCAGCTACTCCGTCATCGTCACCGGACTCGGTGGCGATGGACTGCCGGGTGTCGTGACCCTGAGCGTGTTCGATGCTGCCGAGCAGGCCAAGGTATCGAGCAAGCTCGCCGCCGACTGGGCGCGTGAGATGAGCCCGTTCTTCTCGCTGGAGAAGCTCGGCGAGGAGTCCGGGCGGATCGCCTGCCAAGCGGAAGCGGATCAGACCAGCTCGCGCACGTAGTCGCCGATCAGCGTGCGGGCGATCTTCCCCCGCCCGGGCGTGCCCTTGGCCATCGCTTGAGCCATGTGCTTGGCCTCCTCTAGGCTGATATGCGGCGGCAGCGGTGCCTCGTGGGTATCCACGTCGCAGTGCAGTAGGGCCGGGCCATCGTAGGCCAGGAATTCATCCAGCACCGCGCCGATCTCGGCCGGGTCGTCGCAGTGAAAGCCCTTTCCGCCCATCGCCTCGGCGATCGGGTGGAAATCGATGTGGGCGTTGTCGCAGACGAACTCCGGATTGCCCAGGAGGGCCATCTGCTCCCACTTGATCATGCCCAGACTGTCGTTGTTGATGATCACCACCTTGACCGGGAGACGATACTTCACTGCCGTGACGAAGTCGGCCATGCACATCGAGAACCCGCCATCGCCAACAAACGCCACCACTTGGCGCTCGGGATAGGCGATTTGGGCGCCGATCGAGTAGGGTAGGCCTGGAGCCATGGTCGCCAGGTTGCCCGAGAGCGAATGCATCTGTCCGGCCTTGACCCGAATCTGACGCGCCCACCAGACAGCGATGGTGCCGGAGTCGCAGCACACGATGGCGTCGTCGCTTAGTCGCTTGCCGAGCTCCCAGGCGACGACCTGCGGCTTCATCGGCTTGTCCTGGCGGGTGCCGCGCTTCTCCATCAGCGTCCACCAGTTCTTGGCGCCCTCCTGCGCCTTCTCGACGAAAGACCTGTCCTCACGCTCATTGACCAAGGGGAGCAGCGCTTCAAGGACCTTGCCGCAGTCGCCGACCAGGCCGACATCCGCCGGATAACGCAGGCCGATGACGGCCGGCTCCAAGTCGATCTGGACGCATTTGGCCTGATCGGTCTGTGGGTAATACTCGATGTAGGGCCAGCACGAGCCGACGATGATCAGACAGTCGGTCTCGTCGAGCGCATCCTGGCTGGGCTCGGACCCGAGCAGTCCGATCGGACCCGTCGTGTACGGGCTGTCATCCGCCACTGCAGCCTTACCGAGCAGGGCCTTGCAGATCGGCGCGCCGATCCGCTCGGCCAGCGCCTCCAGTTGTGCCGCCCGGCCCAGGGCGCCGCGCCCGGCGAGGATCACGGGCTTCTCGGCCTGATCGATCAAGGTCGCGGCTGCCTCCAGGTCTTCCTGCGCCGGCAGCCGCGCAGAGCGATGAAAGATCTGTGTGTTGTGCCCGGCAGTATTGCGCCGCGAACGGGTGTCTTCCTTGACCGCCATGCTCTGCACGTCGACCGGGGTGGTGATGTGCGCGACCTGGCGGTAGGCGAGCGCCTGCCGGCAGGCCATGTTGGCGATATTGCGCATGTGCATGGGTCCCATGCAGCGGGCGTTGTAGCCGGCCACGTCGGCGTAGGTGCGATCGACCTCGACGTCCTGCTGGGTGCGGGTCGAGAGCAGATCATGGAACTGCAGCCCGGTGATCGCCAGTACCGGCGCGCCGTCGAGCTTGGCGTCGTAGAGTCGGTTGACCATCTGCAGGGCGCCCGGGCCGGAGGTGGCCACGCAGACACCGAGTCTGCCGGTGTACTTGGCGTAGCCACAGGCGGCGAGGGCGGCTGTCTCCTCGTGTCGAACCTGTATGAAGGAGATCTGGTCCTGACGTTGACGAAAGGCCTCGATTATGCCATTGACCCCGTCGCCCGGCAGGCCGAACACGGTATCGACGCCCCAGTCGACGAGCGTCTCCACAAGCACATCGCCAGTGGTCAGGCGAGCGTCGTCGTCAGAAGTGCCAAGAGCCATGATGTCCTCCTCGGTCGCATGAGTCCGCGACTTTGCAGGCATGATCTATGCCGCTGACCGAGATCCCGTCACTGCCGCGGCGCAGCTCGGCTCACTTGCCTTCCGTCTTCCTTCCGCTGACTGCCAATGGGGGAGAGCAACCACTGTGGTGGTTGATGCGCCCCTGCCGGACTCGTCCGTGCTGCCGCCGTGGAGCTGGCGCGCGGCCCTCGGCTGGCCGTGCTCGCCCGGAGGCGCTCGCCCGGAGGCGTACCGGACTCGAGGCTGCCGCCCCATCGGCGTTCCGGTTTGGCGACCGACCGATAAACGGTTAGACTCTGGATATTCGATTAGCCATATATATTGCCTCTTTGACCTGATGTCCCACGCCAAGACCACTCCTAGCCTGGGCGGCAATCTGTCGCTGCTGGATCGTTTCCTCACCCTCTGGATCTTCCTGGCCATGGCGCTGGGCGTGGCGCTTGGGTCGCTGTTTCCCGAGGTGGTGTCCGCGTTCAATCAGCGCCTCACCGTCGGCGAGCAGACCAATCTGCTGATCGCCATCGGCCTGATCCTGATGATGTATCCGCCGCTGGCCAAGGTGAAGTACGGCCTGATGCCGAAGGTGTTCGCGAACGTCAAGATCCTCGGTCTCTCGCTGGTCTTGAACTGGGTCATCGGGCCGCTGCTGATGTTCGCGCTGGCGATTGGCTTCTTCGGGTTTCTGGCGCCAATGCTGCTCGGCGATGACCCGCGCTGGGGCGCCTATATGGTCGGTCTGATCCTGGTCGGCATCGCCCGCTGCATCGCGATGGTCTTGGTCTGGAACCAACTGGCGCGCGGCAGCAGCGAGTACGGCGCCGGGCTGGTGGCCATGAACAGCGTCTTTCAGATCATCAGCTTCAGCCTCTATGCCTGGATCTTCATCAGCGTGCTGCCGCCGCTGTTCGGGCTGCAGGGTATGGTGGTGAATGTCAGTATCGGTGACATCTTCGTCAGCGTGATGATCTATTTGGGTATTCCGTTTGCCGCCGGGTTACTCAGCCGGCTGCTGTTAGCCCCGGCCAAGGGCGAGGACTGGTACGACAAGGTCTTCATCCCCCGTATCTCGCCGATCACGCTGGTGGCCTTGCTGTTTACCATCGTGGTGATGTTCAGCACGCAAGGCCAGCAGATCCTCGAGCAACCGCTCGATGTGCTTTGGATCGCGTTGCCACTGTCGGCCTATTTCGTGCTGATGTTCCTGAGCAGCTTCTATCTGGCCTGGCGGCTGGGTGCCGATTATCCGCGCAGCGCCTCGGTCGCCTTCACCGCCTCCGGGAACAATTTTGAGCTCGCCATTGCGGTCGCCATTGCCGTCTTCGGCATCGCCTCACCGGTCGCCTTTGCCACCGTGATCGGTCCCTTGGTCGAGGTTCCCGTTCTGATCGTCCTCGTCCATGTGAGCCTATCTTTCTATCGGCGTTTCTACCTTGGGCGTGAGCAAGAGCAAGGTGTTGAGTCCGCAGCCAGGGCGTCGAGCTAAGGTGTTGTTGAAGACGTAAGCTTGCGCGTCATCCGTAAACCACTGAGGAGTGACCACATGCCGCTTTGGCTTTCTCGGCTCAGCAGTGCTGTCCTTTCCCCATAACACGCCAATTGACGGCATGGCATAGCGGAGGGTCGGGTGGCGGCGAGCGGGGGTGTCGACGGCA
>NZ_JBUDPI010000060.1:0-14243 GCF_054919635.1 Halochromatium sp.
GTCGCGGCCCTGGGAGCTGGACCCGCTGCCACTATTGATCCGGGGTGACGAATGGGCCGGCCTGGAGCGTGGGCTGATCCAGCGCGCCGAGCTGCTAAACGCGGTACTCCTCGATCTCTATGGACCCCGCACACTGATCGATAAGGGCGTGCTCCCGCCCGAGCTGATTGACGGCTTTCCCGGCTATCTGCTCCCCTGCCACGGTGCGCCAATGGCAGGCGATCGGCCTCTGGTGCTCTATGCCGCCGATCTGACCCGAGACACCAACGGTGCCTGGCGCGTCATCGGTGACCGCACCCAGAGCTCATCGGGCAGTGGCTATGCGCTGGAGAACCGGGTGGTGCTCTCGCGGGTGATGCCGAGTCTGTTCCGCGATAGTCACGTCCATCGGCTGGCGGGCTTCTATCGCTCGGTGCGACGCGCGATGACGCGCATCGCGCCGCGGCATGGCGATCACGCCCGGGTGGCGGTGCTCACGCCCGGGCCACGCAATGAGGCCTATTTCGAGCACGCCTATCTGGCCAACTATCTCGGCTTCAATCTGGTACAGGGCAGTGATCTCTCGGTGCGCGACGGGGCACTCTGGCTACGCACGCTGGGTCGGTTAGAGCGCATCGACGCCTCGAGCTCAATGAGCGCTCGCTACTCGGCGTGCCCGGCATGCTGCAAGCGGTGCGGGCCGGCAATCTTGGCGTTGCCAATGCCCTCGGCAGCGGGGTGCTCGAGCATCCAGGCCTGATGGCCTTTCTGCCTGAGGTTTGCGAGCAGCTCCTCGGCGAGGCGCTGCTATTACCACACCTGCAAACCTGGTGGTGTGGCCAGCGTGAGGCGCGTGACTTCGTCATCGCCAACCTGGACAACCTCGTGATCAAGCCCGCTGGCAGTCCGGCCGGCCAGCGCTGTCTGTTTGGTGCCAAGCTAGAGACCGCGCAGCGCGATGAGCTGATTGCAGCGATTCGGCGTGAGCCACATCGCTATGTGGCACAGGAGCAGGTGCAGCCTTCGACTGCGCCGGCCTACATCAACGGGTCGCTGGAGCCGCGTCCCTTCGTGTTGCGTAGCTTCCTGGTCAGCGAGCAAGAAGGCTACGCGGTGATGCCCGGTGGGCTGAGCCGGATCGCGCTCGATCCGGAGACGCCGATGATCTCCAATCAGCTCGGCGGGCTGGGAAAGGACACTTGGGTCTTGGCCAGCGAGCCGGAACGCCAAGAGACGCTGATCGTCACCTCCGATGCCAATGCCCCGGCAGTAGTGCCCGCGGTGGTGCAGGAGAGCGAGGTCTCGTCTCGCGTCGCCGATAATCTGTTCTGGATTGGCCGCTACGCGGAGCGGGCCGAGGGCTTGGTACGGCTGTTGCGCATCGTGATCATCCAGATCACAGAGCGCACCAGCCTATCGGCCGATGTCGACGGGGATTGTTGCCTGCATCTGCTGCTCGCCGCATTGACCAATCAGAGCCAGACCTTCCCGGGATTCATTGGCGACGGGGCTCCGGAGCTGTTGGCACAGCCTGTGCCCGAGGTGCTGTCCCTGATCAGCGATCAGAAGCGCTCTGGTGCGCTGCCGCAGACCCTGCAAGCGCTCGGTCAGGCGGCCTGGTCGGTGCGCGAGCGTCTCTCCAACGATACCTGGCGGGTGACCAACGATATCGAGCGCCGTCAGCGTCTGCTTACCCAGGCCCCACCGCGTGGGCTCGGACGCGCACTGGATCTGCTCGACCCACTGATCACCTCGTTGGTGGCCTTCTCGGCGCTGACGCACGAGAATATGACCCACAACGAGGGTTGGCACTTCCTTGAGGCCGGGCGACGGCTCGAGCGTGGTCTGCATACTGCGTCCTTGTTGCGCTCGACCCTGGTCAGCGTGAGCCCTGATCCGGGCGAGTCGATCCTGATTGAGGCGGTGCTTGGCGTGACCGATAGCCTGATCACCTATCGCCGTCGTTACCAGGCCGGCACCCGCGTCGGTGCCATGCTCGATCTGGTGCTGCAAGACGAGGCCAATCCGCGCTCGCTTGCCTATCAGATCGCTCGCTTGTCGGCGCTGGTTGATGAGATGCCTGGCACCAGTCTCTCGACCCGGCGCACCCCAGCACAGCGCACGCTAATGCGTGTGCTGACCGAGCTCCGACTTGCCGAGCTCGACCTGATGGCGCAGCCGAGCGAGGAGGGGCTGCGGCGCACGGCACTGGATGGCTTACTGGCGAGTGTCGAAACATCGATCAGCGCCCTCTCCGACGCGATCACCGCGCAGTACTTCCGGCACGAAGAGCAGCCGCATCATCTAATCGGGCAACGCTTGGCGGCCGAGGCATTGCGTGAGATGCGCCCAGCAGATGCGACGGCGGGGATATCGCGATGAGGTACCAAATCACCCATCTGACCCGCTACGGTTACGCTGGCCCGGTTTCGCTCTGTCACAGCATCGCCCATCTGAAGCCGCGGGAGATGCCCTATCAACGTTGCAACCTCGCCAACCTGCGCATCAACCCCTGGCCGTCCGTGGTGCGCGAGCATCGCGACTTCTTTGGCAACCGAGTCAGCTACTTCTCGGTGCAGCAATCGCATCTGCAACTGGAGATCACCGCGACCGCTGAGGTCGAGGTTTGGGCGCCGCCGTTGCCAGACCCGACGGCGACCCAACCCTGGGACAAGGTGCAGGCGCAGTTACGGGCCAGCACGGGTGCCGATGCTGCATCGGCGCATCTGTTCACCTTGCATTCGCCGGCGGTCCCGCTCGACCCCCTTGCGGCCGACTATGCGCGCGACTCCTTCAGTTCCGAGCGCCCCCTGCTTGAGGCCGCGCTGGATCTGGTCAATCGTATCCATCGAGATTTCGACTATGATCCAACCTCGACCACGGTCGCCACACCCCTCGCCGATGTGCTGCAGCAGCGCCGCGGTGTCTGCCAGGATTTCGCCCATCTCGCCATTGCGGCGCTGCGGGGCCTAGGTCTGCCAGCGCGCTATGTCAGTGGCTACCTCGAGACCCTGCCGCCACCGGGGCAGCCCAAGCTGCGCGGGGCCGATGCCTCCCATGCTTGGCTCGCGGTCTACTGTCCCGAGGCAACGCAGACCGGCGGTTGGGTGGACCTTGACCCGACCAATGATTGTCCAATCAGTGATCAATACATCACCACCGCGATCGGGCGTGATTATCAGGATGTCACGCCGGTGCGCGGGGTCTTTTATGGTGGTGGCGAGCACAGTTTGACGGTCTCGGTCGATGTCGATCGGTTGGAGTGAAGCAGCCCTTCGAGCGCGATGAGCATCGGATACGCGTGCTGCCGATCGTCGCTGATCACGATCGATGACGGTCTCTAGCGGTCTTGATCCAGGCCCAGCGCATGCCGAGGGCGCGATGTCCGATTAGAGCTGCGTCAGGACGAAGAGGCCGACCAGCATGATGACACTGCCGACGAGCTTGACGCGGGTGCTGCCTTCGCCGAAATACCAGCGGCCGATGAGGACCGAGAACAGACCGGCGCTGCGTTTTACCGCCATTGCATAGCTGGCCAGGGTCATGCTCAGGGCGATCTGGTCGGCGATGCGCATCAGCGCAAACAGCAGGCCGAGCAGGATTAATGGCCGGGCCAGACTGCTGAGCTGTGTTGGCAGAACCTCGCGATAGAAGCGCCGATCCTGAATACTGAACAGCGCGAACAGCACGATCGGATTCACGACCGCGACCACTACCGCGAATGAGAGTGGGTCTGAGCGCTCGATGCCGATCCGCCCAAGGGTTGAGGCCGTGGCGAAGCAACCAGCAGCGGTGAGCGTGAAGGCACTGCCGGGATTGGTGAACAGACGCAGCAGCGGCTGGTACCAGTCCTCCTGCTCGCTGCCGATGGCCAAGGTATAGCTGCCGATAATCAATAGGCCGATGCCGAGAAAACCCAGTGCTCCGGGCAGGGCGCTGGTGAGCAGCCACTCGATCATGATCACGAACGCTGGGGTGAGGGTGAGGATGGGGCCAACGATCGAGACCTCACTGCGCTTGATCGCCGCGTTCAGCGACCAGCCACCAAGGCCAGAGACCAGTCCACCCAGCAGGACGACCTGCAGATAGACGCGATCCTCGAACGGAAAGTCGTGATACCAGATCACCAAGGGTAGGGTCACCAATAGGCTGGCGAGGTTGACGTAGAGGGTCAGTGCGCGGACCGAGAGGCTGAGACTCAGGTGCTTGGTGACAGCGAGTCGCGATGCGTGAAAGAACGCCGAGAGCAGCGCGAAGATGATCCACAGATGGGCATAGGCGCCGAGGTCCATCGCTAGTGCGTCCAGCCGGTGTCGATCTCGAATCGGCCGATGGGCCCGCAGGTTAGCTGTGGTTGTAGCGCTGCCGTCAGTGCCGCGGTGTTGTAGGCCGCAAAGTGGCGCTGGAAGTCGCTGCGGCGCTGCCAGTCCGCTTCCGAGAACTGTCCTTGAGCGCGAAGAACTCGAACGCTCGGCAGGCCGGGCAATGAGATGAGTCCGGCGCCTCCGATCCCTGAAAACAGCTTGACCTGCAGACTCAGTAGTAACGGACCATCGGCGCCCATGGTCGAGCAACCCTGCGCGTCCATGGCGCTGAGACCGAGGCTGTAGCAAGGCTGATTCAGCGTCATGCAATGCTTTCGCCGCGATGCTGAGGCAGCTCTGAGAGACTGTGCCTCGGATGCGGTTAGGTCACGCAGGCGCTGTGTTAGGGCGATTAGCTCGGCGCGACACAGGTTGCTGAGATCGAGTGCCTCGAGATTCTGGGTGATCTGGCGCAGCGGAAGCAGCGGATGGCGCTGCCAGGGCGCAGGCGGGAGCCTCGAGCCGGTGACGGCGTGCAACAGCGCGGTAGCCGTCTCAGCGAGCTGCCGGTGCAGCTGCCGAATCAGACGCTCAAAGGCGGGGGCTGCTAGCAGCTCCCAGCTCGGCAGTTGGATCAGGCAACCCATCGCCCGCTGTCCCGCACAGGTGGCGGCCGCATCCGCTGGCACTAGCTGGGCGCCGAGGGCGCCGAGCTCGGGCTCAAGATGGGCGAGGCGTTCATTGAGCAGCCTGGGGCCGATGAAGCTCAGCGGATCGAGACATTGTCGGGCGAGATGGGGGTCATGCTGATCACCGAATCGGTCGGCCTTGGCCAATGCCCCGAGCTCTGATGGCTGCCAGTAGATCAGGTGCAGATGGAAGGACTTGAGCGCTTGCACGCTCTCGCGATCCTCGGTGTTAGGGTCGCAATTCAGAGCGAGCTGCAGCCAGCCAGGGTGCCGAGTGCTATCCATCAGCCCTAGCTCCCGCCGGACCTGGGGGCTGTTGACGAAGCGCTGAAAGTTCGCTGCTGTCTGCCAAAGGACTCGCCCGGTGATCGGCATGACCGCACTTGGGTCGACCTTGCCCGCCTGCTCATCGCTAAGTGCCGAGACCTCCGTCAGCATCAGGTCGAAAAGGGCATGGGGCGAGGCCTTGTCGATCAAGGCGAGCCGATCTCCCGGCTCAGCAGCCAAAGCGTCCACTGGTTTCGCGCTGGCGTCGCGGCTGAGATCCAGACGTTGGATCATGCGGCGTGCAAACCTTGCCTCGAGACTCGGCGCGGCCTGTTCTACCTGGCTCAGCCTGAGGGCTGGCGGCGGGCCTGGAATGCGCAGCTGATGCCAGGCGATCGGCATCTGAGCGAGCTCGGTCGGCATCAGCGCCGCGAAGGGGTCTGAGGGTAAGCGGCAACGCAAGGGGTCAGTCGCCGCTTGGCAGGACCCGTCCGAGCCTTGGTGTCCGGCGCTGAATGTCATCGACGGCTTGACTCAACAGACGGGCGAGCAAGCGGTTGAATGCGCGCGCCATGTCCTGGGGGGTGCTAGCGGTGGTCGGCTCTTGGCCACTGTAGCTCTGGGCGAATTGGATCGAACGATTGTGATTCGCGATGAGCGTCAGATTGAAGGCGGCGCTTACCTGGGGTGGATCGGCGGTGGGCAAATGCTCCAGTCGTGTCAGCTCGCCGTTGAGCATAAAATCCGCTTGTGCACGATCTGCCACCGAGACCACATACTCGAAGGCACCTGCGGTGCGCAGTGCTGAGATCAGCGCGGCAGCGATCGCTCGGCCGGGGACCTCCTCCCAGAGCAGATGATGATAACGCTGCACTTGCAGCGGATCGGCGGCGGTGCGAAACAGGATTTGAGTGCCGCCGAGAAAACCGTGCGATGCTAAGGGCGTGATCAGCACGCTCGCTGGCAGCGTCTGTGTGCTTGGCGTTATCCGCACCTGTGGCTGTAGTGTAAAGAACTGATCGCGTTGGGTCGGCCCGGAGCTTCCACATCCGGCGAGGAGGCCGGGCAAGAGGCAGACGAGTAGCATGACGCCAGAGCGCCGATGCCAGCAAGGGCGAAAGGCTGGCCAAGATACGGGGCGGCTAGCAGGGGTCTCTTGCACTGGCTGTTTCCGGCTCCTGATGCTCAGCGATTGAACCATGGCGATTGGTCCTCTTGCTCCTGCCCGCGCAGTAATGAAACAGGGTCTTCGCGCAGTTCGCGCGAGAGCGCGGAGAGATTGCGGGATGCACTCTCGATGTTGGCGAGGATGGGCGCTAAGGAGGCGGACAGCTCCTGCAAGAGATACTGAACGTCATCGAGCGAGCCCTGCACGTTGGGACGACTGGCTTGGACCAATTGCTGCAGCTCCTTGGCGAGGGCTGCGTATTGAGCCACAGCATTCTCAATCTCTGCAGTGCGTGATGGCAGTGCTTGCGAGACGGTTGCCAGATTATCCGAGAGGGTCTGCACAGCGCTCATGATGTCTCGGATCTGTTCCGGATCGATACTCTGCTCGATGTTGGCGCTGGCCTCAACCAGGTTGCTCAGCACCGATCCGAGCCCCTGACCGAGATCTGCACCAAGCTCGCTGGGGCCGTTCTGGTCATCCTTGAACATGGCCAGCAGCCCCTGGATGCGCTCTTGTAGCCGAGTCAAGGTCGGGCGGATGACCTCGTCGATGGTCCGCTGCGCCTGCTCCATGGTCGCACTGATCTGCATGGCGAGATCGGGCTCGCGGTCGATCGTTGGAATCTCGCTGCCGGCGCTCAGGGTGGTTGCTGCATCCCCCGGGATGATGCGAATGATGTTGCCCTGGAGCAAGCCCGCTGGCGCTAGCTGGGCAACGCTCCCCGAGGGTACCGGCCAGTCCTGCTGGATGCTCAGGGTCGCGCGGAAACAGGGTAGGTCCGGGGCTCGCTCGGTTTTTGGCACGGGGCAATCGGCGCGGTCGGTGTCGTTGCGGAACACTGGCTCCAGGGAGCGCACGCGGCCGATCACAAAGCCCTCCTGCATCACGTCGATACCGCTATCGAGGCCGTCAGCATCAAGGAAATAGGCGCGCAGCGTGTATCCAGTAAACAGGCCCGGCGCCAACAGCACAAGGATGCCGAGCACCAGGCCCAGCATGGCCATCACGAACAGGCCGGCGAGCAGCAGGTCGCGTTGGCGACTCTGCGCCTGGCGCTTGCCGGGGGCTCCAAGCTCGGGTGGGGGGTAGAGACGATTCAGCCTGCTCATGATGTCTGTTGGCGCCCAGGGATGTCCCTCAGGGATGTCCCTCAAGGATGGTCCGACGCTCAAGATCGTCGGCACCGAGGGCCTCTACGGCTGCTCGGGTGCCGTCGACAAGCAGGCAGCCGCGATCCATGACTGCGACACGATCGTCAGGACCGATGACCTCAAGCATGGCATTGTCGGTGGCGATAAGCGTCAGTCCGCGCGACGCTCGCTGCACCTGCAGGATGTTTAGGATATCGCGCAGCGCCGGCCGGTCGAGCCCATCGCTGAGCCCATCGCAGATCAGCAGCTCGGGCTGGTTGACCAGGGCTCGCGCCAGCTCTGCGCGTCGTCGCTGCCCAAGGGAGAGCGCACGTGGATACTGATGCGCCATGCCGTCGAGCTGTAGCTGCGTCATGACCAACCGGGCTGCGCGTGCGAGCACTGAGCGATGGCGTGGCTGCGCGCGCAGTGGCAGGAGCAGGTTTTCGATCAGGGTCAGCTCGTCGAGCAGCGAGCCACCTTGAAGGACGACGCCGAGCCGGCTGCGCAGTCGGTTGACATGGGCGTCGCTCAGGGTTGCCAGATCCTGCCCAAACAGCTTGATGAGTCCAGACGACGGCTGATCCAGACCAAGCATTAGGCGCAAGCTGAGGCTCTTGCCGGCGCCATTCGGGCCGATAATCAGCAATGCATCGCCCTTGTGCACGGACAGGGACAACTCGTTCAGCGCGCAGCGGCCATTGACATGCTGAAACACCTGCTGCAGCTCGACCAAGGGCAGGGGTGCAGCAGGTTCGCCCTGTTCTAGCGGTTTGTCACGATCATGGCCCCTCGGTGTGGGCTGGCGACTGGTCTGGCTGTTCCAGGGGGCGCGCACCCAAGGGCGAGTGCGCCCTTGGCTCTCGTCGTTCCTGTTCCTATCCCTGTTCATGGACTAGGACGCCAGTACGAAGCCGAGATCGATCAGCAGGATGGCTGTGACGGCACCGATCATGGTGTCGGTGGCCGCTCGGCTAACCCCTGCAATATCCCGTCCTGCCGCGATACCATTGGCTGTCGCAATCAAGGCCACCACCAAGGCAAAGATCAGCGGCTTGCCCAGGGCCTCGAGGAGATCGGCCGGCGCCAAGGCCTGGCGCAGTGCGTCGTTGAATAAGTAAGGCGGAACATCGGCCGCGACCACCAGCCAGAACATAGCCGCGCCAAGTGCGACCGCGCTCCCCCAGATCGATAAGGCAAAGGACATGGCGAGCATCGCCGGCAGGACCGGGCCGGTGGTGAACTGGATTGGATTAAGGCCGCTGACCAGAAGCCCGTCGACCTGGCCGCTGGCGACCAGCGACGCCTGACGGGCGGCGAGGGCGACACCGGCCCGACCGGCCACCAGGACGCCAACCAAGAGCGGTACGAGCTCCATGGTGACAGCGTAGATGACGGGGACCAGGATCAGTCCGGGGAGGTCGATCTCGGCGATCAGGCGAGCCGCTTGCTGGCCAAGAATGACGCCTGCAGCCGCCGAGACGAGGGTCAAGGCGGGAAACACCGAGAGACCGGCTTGTCGCAGTGCCTGTGCGAGCGCGGGCAGATCGAGCTGCGCCCTTCCGAGCAGCACGCCCAAATAGAGCTCGACGCAGAGCTTGAGCGTGATCGCCCCCAGCCCGATGCGCTCGAGCCAATGGAGCTCGTTGCGCCTTGACGGTCGGCGGCGACGCTGCGCGGCCCCGTGACTGAGCAAGGGGCGTCCTAGAGGCATCTGCGACCGTTGCGCTTAGCGCTCACGCCAGATCGTCGTGTAAAGATCATGCCGTCGGTCCTTGAGGTTCTGCACAGTGCCCGAGTTGCGTGCCTCCCGAAGGGCCTTGAGCCCAAGATCGGCAAAGGCGACGGTCTCGACGTTTGGAGTCGTGTCGGCGGCGATGCCGTCGCGTGCGAACGGGAAATCACAGGGCGTCAGGATACAACTCTGCGCATACTGGATGTCCATGTTGGCGACGTTCGGCAGGTTACCGCAGTTGCCGGACAACACCACATAGCATTGATTCTCGACGGCGCGTGCCTGGCCGCAGTAGCGCACCCGCAGATAGGATTGGCGCTCGTCGGTGCAGAAGGGCACGAAGATGATGTTGGCGCCTTGGTCAACCAGGTACCGCGCAAGCTCGGGGAACTCGGCGTCATAGCAGATCAGCACGCCAATGGGACCGCAGTCGGTATTGACTGCCGCCAGCTCATGACCGCCCTCGATGTTCCACCAATAGACCTCGTTGGGGGTTGGATGGATCTTGGCCTGCTCGTGCACCTCGCCATCGCGCAGGCAGATGTAGCAGATGTTTTCGACCCGTCCATTGGGCATCTTGGTCGGATGGGAGCCACCGATGATATTGATGTTGTAGCGCATCGCCATCTCGCGCAGCGCTTCTTTGATCGGGTCGGTATAGCGGGTCAGCGCCTCGATGGCCTCGGCCGGCGATAGCTCCTGATCCTCCATCGAGAGCAGCTGTAACGAGAACAGCTCGGGAAAGACACAAAAGTCTGCCCGATAGTCGGAGGTGACATCGACGAAGTAGCGCAGCATGTCGAGGAACTCGTCGAAGGACTTCACCCGCCGCTGTTGGTACTGGACGGTTGCAACTCGCACCGTGTCCATCAGACGCCCGCCGTAATGCTTGGCGCGCGCTTCCTCTTCCTCGTCTGGCGCGTGCGGATTGCGCCAGAGCAGGTGGACGCCATAGCCGCGCGATTGCTTGTCTTCGGGCCAGTAGCCTGGCATCAGACCGATGACCTGGAAATCGTTACGCAGCTGGAAGGTCAGCACTGGATCGCGCTCGCGGCCTTCGACGACGGCGTCGACGTAGGCTTGAGGACTCTCATAGGCACCTTCTTCACGCGTCAGGGCCGAATCGAGGGTTGGCAGTCGACCGCCATAGATGATGCCCTTGAGCGCCTGTGATTGAACCAGCTTCTTGCGCTCGTCATAGAGCCGCTGGCCGATCCGTAATCCACGATACTCCGGGTCGACGCAGACCTCCATGCCATAGAGATAGTCGCCCTCGGGATCGTGTCGAGAGGCATAGCCGCTGCCGGTGATCCAATTCCAGCCATGTGGCTTCAACGCGATGTCGCCACTGACCAGGAAGCTTGAGCAGAAGCCAATGAGGCGGCCACCATCGTCATCCTGGTACTCGGCGACAAATTGGCCTTCCGGGAATTTATTGATCTGCCCGCGCAGCATCGCGGCGCTGTAGCTGCTCACACCGCTGCCGGCGTAGGCACGCACGAACAGGGCGCGAATCGCGGAAACATCACGCGGGGTGGCGTTGCGTACATGCAGTTGGGCGAGGCTGTCGGTGGTGTCGTTCATGCAGTCAGGAAGCGGATAGAGGAAGGTCGGCTCAATGGCGAGAACGATATCATCATGCGATCGAGTCAGTCGGCAAGTCGATGTCGCGGGCGAGATACCCGAGCGATGGACAGCATCCCAAGCGCCTCTCAGTGTTGGAGTCCTGGTTTAGCGCGGCTTTGATCCGGCGATCTCTGCTGTTCGTCCAGGCGTTATGAACGGGAGTCATGAACAGCATTCGACTATGATCTGTGCATCGCTTCAACCGGAGACCAGCGTATGACACCCCAGGCAGAACGGACACCACGGATCAGCTTTGAAGACTGGCTCGAGGGCGAGCGTGCCAGCCTCGACGAGCGCACCGAGTACGTCGACGGTGAGATCTTCGCGATGAGCGGCGGCACCGCCGAGCATCATGCGATTCTCAGCAACATCAACCGAGAGCTGAGTATCCAGATGAAGGGGCGCCCCTGCTGGGTCTACGCCAGCGGGATGAAACTGCGCATCCAGCATGCAGACGCCGGCAAGTATCCGGATCTGATGGCACTTTGCGGCGAGCAGGTGTTTGATGATGGCCGCCGCGACCTGTTGCTCAATCCGAGTCTGATCGGCGAAGTCCTCTCCGACTCCACTGAGGGCTACGACCGCGGCGAGCAGTTTGCGCTCTACCGGCGTATCCCTTCATTACAGGAGTATCTGCTGGTCTCGCAGCACCGCGTGTTGGTCGAGCGCTACAACCGGGGTACTGACGGGCGCTGGATACTGAGCAGTTTCGAGGATCTGGCCGACCAGGTCGCGCTCGAGAGCATCGGCTGCAGCCTGGCGGTAGCGGAGGTCTACGACAAGATTCAGTTCGAGCCGGACGAGCGTCAGGGATGACGGCGAGACGGTGATGCTGACAGCGTCGCCGAGCGCATCAGGGTCCAGCAATTCTTGGTGAGTTATCGACCGCCGTCCTTCGCTGCACATTAGGCGGTCTTGGATTCGGTACGGGTCACCAGCCCGTTCTTTTGCAGTGCAGCATAGACCTTTCGACTGGTCCGAGCCAGTTGCGAGAGGTCGCCAAGATTTGGCCTGTCACCGGAATCAAGCCGCTGCTCCCAGCCGCGCAGCTCGCCGTCGAGGTAGTCAAGGAGCTTCAACGAGCAGCCCTGGCATTCACCGCTGCAGACCTGCGCCGCTGGTGCATCGAACGGGAGCGTATCGCGCACCTGCGTGATGAGCGCATGCATGGCGGTGCGGGTGTCGGGCTTCATGGGCGAATTGCGGTCAGTGACTGGGCGCCGCCTGACTCGAGCCGAGCCGAGCTGACTTAGCTTGAGCCTGAATCTGGCAGCCAATCCTCGTCAAGGATCCGCTCTAACCGATATGGACAGTCGACGGGAAAGAGGTGTCGGTCGATGTCAGTTTCGATCATGGCATCACGCATTGCCTTGTCGTAGACCTTGGCCAGCTGCTCCGTGCTCAGGAGTCTCGTGAGGCTCGGGGACTGTTCGAGCAGACGTTCAACCGCTGTACGCTGATGGTTGATCGTCAATAGCCAGCCCTTGCCGAGGCGCTCCGGCTGAAATTGATGCTTGAGGAGATGGATCAACAGCACCTGGAGCCTGTTTAGAAGCTCGCAACGCTCGCTCGCACCCATGGATTCCAGCTCGTCGGCGAGATGCTCGATGTCGAGCTCGGTCAGTCGACCTTGACGCAACAGCTCGGCGTTGCGCAGGGTCCAGGCATGGAAATCAGCCTCGTAGGCGCTGTTCTCGATCATGGCTCAGACTGTCTTGGGTCGATCATGGTGAGATGAGCCGGAACATGGATGCAGGGACTCAAGCGGTATCGTTGCGTGAGGTTGGCGCTGCATCGCTCAGGCAGTATGACAACATTGATTGGCCGATGATCGGATGTGTAGCCTTCGCGTCACAACGGAGTTGGACGCGAAGCGCTTGTCATCAAACAGTCAGACCGTTCTTCCACGCGAGCCTACTTACTCGACCAGCTCCCCCTCGACCAGGCTCTCGAACAACAACTGCCCATCGCGCGCATCGACTTCGATGGTGTCGCCCGGGGCGAACTTGCCAGCGAGGATCTGCTGCGCGAGGGGGTTCTCGAGCTGGGCGCGGATGGCACGTCGCAGTGGGCGGGCACCGTAGACCGGGTCGAAGCCGGCCTCGCCGAGCAGGTCGAGCGCGCCATCGCTGATGGTCAGTCCCATCTCGCGGTCGGCCAGCCGGTCTTTCAGATAGGCGATTTGAATGCCGGCGATGGCACGGATCTGCGCCTCATCGAGCGGATGGAAGACCACGATCTCGTCCAGCCGGTTGATGAACTCGGGCCGGAACGCCTGGCGCACGATCTCCATCACCGCGTCCTTCATCTCGGCGTAATTGGCCTCGCCGGCCTTCTGTTGGATGACGTCCGAGCCCAGGTTCGAGGTCATCACGATCACCGCATTGCGGAAATCGACCGTGCGCCCCTGGCCATCGGTCAGCCGACCGTCGTCGAGCACCTGCAGCAGGATGTTGAACACATCCGGATGCGCCTTCTCGACCTCGTCCATCAGGATCACCGCGTAGGGCCGGCGGCGGATCGCCTCGGTCAGATAGCCGCCTTCCTCGTAGCCAACGTAGCCCGGTGGGGCGCCAATCAGCCGTGCGACCGAGTGCTTCTCCATGAACTCGGACATATCGATCCGGACCATGGCCTCCTCGGTGTCGAACATGAACTCCGCTAGCGCCTTGCAGAGCTCGGTCTTGCCGACGCCGGTGGGGCCTAAGAACAGGAAGGAGCCGATTGGGCGGTTCGGGTCCGAGAGCCCAGCACGCGAGCGGCGGATGGCATCGGAGACTGCTCGCACGGCCTCGTGCTGGCCGACCACGCGCTGCTCGATCTCGCCTTCCATCTTGAGCAATTTGTCGCGCTCGCCCTCGAGCATCTTGCTGACCGGGATGCCGGTCCACTTGGAGACGATCTGCGCGACCTCCTCGGCGCCGACCTTGTTGCGCAGCAGTTGGGTCTCGTTGGTTTCGGCCTCGGCGGCGGATTCGAGACGCTTCTCGAGTTCGGGGATGCGCCCGTACTGCAGCTCCGACATCCGCGTCAGGTCGCTCGCACGGCGCGCGGTCTCCATCTCGACGCGGGCGCGATCCAACTCCTCCTTGATGTGGGCAGTGCCCTGAACCGCGGCCTTCTCAGATTTCCAGATCTCATCGAGGTCCGAGAACTCACGCTCGAGCTTGCCGATCTGTTCCTCGAGGTCACCGAGGCGCTTCTTCGAGGCCTCGTCGGACTCTTTCTTCAGCGCCTCGCGCTCGATCTTGAGCTGGATCAGCCGCCGGTCGAGCTTGTCCATCTCCTCCGGCATCGAGTCGATCTCCATGCGGATCTGCGACGCCGCCTCGTCGATCAGGT
>NZ_JBUDPI010000061.1:0-14187 GCF_054919635.1 Halochromatium sp.
GCTATACCTTCCTCTTTCAAGCCACCAAGCAGGTGCCGCGCAGGCTATTGCATCCCAAACGTCGAGGTATCGGCATTCGCGTTCCGGGAACACCGATCACCCAGGCCCTGCTCACTGAGCTCGACCAGCCGCTCCTGAGCACCACCTTGATCATGCCTGGTGACGAGGAGCCAATGGATGATCTGCTTGAGGTTCGCGAGATGATCGGCCACTGTGTCGACCTGATCATCGATGGGGGCACCTGCGGAAGCCAACCGACGACGGTTGTCGATATGACTCAGGAGCCTCCAGTCGTGGTGCGTGAAGGCAAGGGCGATATCAGCGTCTTTGAGCGCTAGCTCAATCGCCGCTAACCCGTTTGATCCAAGCTTCTCGATTGGGGCACACATCGTTTGGATGCCATTGCTGAAACCTTGCTGCTGATCTTGTTGGTCGCAGTGCCGGTGTTGTTCGCAATCACCGTCCATGAGGCCGCCCATGGCTGGGTGGCCAATCGCCGGGGCGACCCGACAGCGGCGATGCTCGGTCGGGTGACCTTTAACCCGATCAAGCACATCGACCCGGTCGGCACCATCGCGGTGCCACTGATCATCTTCCTGAGCTCGAAGACATTGCTTGGGGTGCCGTTCCTATTCGGCTGGGCCAAGCCGGTGCCGGTGGACTGGCGGCGGCTGCGTAACCCGCGCTGGGATATGGCACTGGTTGCCATTGCCGGGCCCGGCGTGAATCTGCTGATGGCGATCGGTTGGGGGCTGGCCTTGCAGCTCATGCTGCTGCTGCTAGGCTTCGTTGGGGTGCCGAGTGCCCTGTTGAGTCTCTACCTTGAGCTCTGTCTGATTGGCGTCTTGATCAATCTCTTCCTGATGGCGCTGAACATGATCCCAGTCCTGCCGCTTGATGGCGGTCGGGTGCTCAGCGCCTTGCTGCCGCGTCCCTGGGCGCGGGGTTTTGCGCGGCTCGAGCGCTACGGGCTGTTGATCTTGGTGGCGCTGCTCCTGTTGCCAAACGGACAACCGCCCGGACTGCTCGGCGCTGTGCTACGTCCAGCTGTTGACCTCGCGCTCACTGTAATCCCGGCATCCGACCTGATCCGCGACTCTATTCCTCTCTGATACTCTGACAGCAAAGGCCTTAAGCCGTTGAATTCTGCACCGAACCAATCCCACCGCGTCCTCTCCGGTATGCGCCCGACCGGCAAGCTGCATCTCGGCCATTATCATGGCGTGCTCAAGAACTGGGTCGAGCTGCAGCACGAGTTCGAGTGCTTCTTCTTCGTTGCCGATTGGCATGCGCTGACCACCGACTACGACGACCCGTCGCAGATCCCGCAGGCGAGCTTCGACATGGTCGTCGACTGGCTCGCCTGCGGCATCAGCGCCGGCGCGGCCACCCTGTTCGTCCAGTCGCGGGTGCCTGAGCACGCCGAGCTGCATCTGCTGCTGTCGATGATTACACCGCTGGGCTGGCTTGAGCGGGTGCCGAGCTATAAGGATCAGCAGGAGAAGCTCAAGGAGAAGGACCTGGCGACCTATGGCTTCCTCGGTTATCCGCTGCTGCAGAGCGCCGATATCCTCATCTACAAGGCCGGTGCGGTGCCGGTGGGCGAGGATCAGGTCGCGCATGTCGAGATGACCCGTGAGATCGCCCGGCGCTTCAACCATATCTACGGGCGCGAGCCAGACTTCGAGGCCCAGGCCGAGCAGGCCAAGCGCAAGATGGGCAAGAAGAACGCGAAGATGTTCGATCAGCTCAAGCGTCGCTATCAGGAGCAGGGCGACCAGGAGGCCTTGGACATCGCTCGCGCCTTGCTCGAGAGTCAGGCCAATATCACCATCGCTGATCGCGAGCGGCTGCTTGGCTACCTCGAAGGCGGTGGTCGGGTGATCCTGCCAGAGCCTGCGCCCTTGCTGACCAAGGCCGCCAAGATGCCAGGGCTCGATGGCCAGAAGATGTCCAAGTCCTATGGCAATACCATCGCGCTGCGTGATGATCCCGATGCGGTGGAGCAAAAGCTGCGCACCATGCCGACCGATCCGGCGCGCGTGCGTCGCAGTGACCCTGGCAACCCAGAGGTCTGTCCGGTCTGGCAGTTTCATCAGGTCTACTCCGACGCGGAGGTCAAGGATTGGGTGCAACAGGGCTGTCGCAGTGCCAGCATTGGCTGCGTCGAGTGCAAGCAGCCGGTGATCGACGCGGTGCGCAAGGAGCTGGAGCCCATTCAGGCCGAGGTGAAACGGCTTGAGGCCGACCCTGATCTAGTCCGCTCATTCATCAACGAGGGCTGTGAGCGTGCGCGTGACCGGGCGCGCGAGACCATGGATGATGTTCGCCACGTCATGTCGCTGCGTTACAGCTAAGGCGATTGCCGGTCAATCCAGCGGCCGAGCGAGACCATGCAGGAGTCAAGCCCTCTGACCTCAAGCATCGAGACCGAGATCGAGACGCAGACCACGGGGCCACTGGCCGCGAGTGGAGAGGTTCGCCTCGCACTGGTGCGGGGCGAGCCGCTGCTGAAGCTGCCCGAAGACCTCTACATCCCACCAGATGCGCTTGAGGTCTTTCTCGATACCTTCGAGGGACCGCTCGACCTGCTGCTGTATCTGATCCGGCGACAGAATCTCGACATCCTGGATATCCCGATCATCGAGATCACCCGTCAGGACATGGACTATGTGGAGCTGATGAAAGAGGTGCGGCTTGAGCTCGCCGCCGAGTACCTGGTGATGGCGGCGATGCTGTGCGAGATCAAATCGCGCATGCTGCTGCCTCGGGCCGATGAGCAGTCCGAAGACGACGAAGACCCGCGCGCTGAGCTGGTGCGTCGATTGGCCGAATACGAGCAGTTCAAGCGCGCCGCACAGGATCTCGATGCGCTGCCGCGACTGGAGCGCGATTGTTTCGTGCTCCAGGCAAGGGTGCCGCCGGGTCATGTGCGTCGCATCCCGCCGAGCGTTGAGCTGGATGAGGTTCTGGCTGCCTTGCAGGCCGTCTTGGCGCGCGCCGATCTGTTCAGCAGTCATCAGATCGAGCGCGAGTCGCTCTCGGTGCGCGAGCGGATGTCGGCGGTGCTGGAGCGGATCAGCGGCGACGAGCTGGTGCCGTTTACCGAGCTGTTTGACGTGACCGAGGGCCGCGCTGGGGTGGTCGTGAGCTTCCTGGCGGTGCTCGAGCTATTGAAGGCGGCGACGCTGGAGCTGATCCAGGTTGAGCCCTTCGCACCGATTCGGCTGCGCCGACGGGAGGTCGAGGCCGCATGAGCGACTGGGAGCAGGAACAGCAACAAGGTCCGGGGCAAGAGCAAGACCCGAAGCAGGAACAGGAACAGGAACAGGACCCGGAGCACGCCCAGAACCAGGAACAAGCGCATCAGGAGAACGGACTGTTCGCTGATGATGGCAAGCCACTGCAACACGCGTTATCGCTGCCGGTGCCGGCGCTCAAACAGATCGTCGAGGCTGCGGTCTTGGCGTCCGGGGAGCCACTCTCGATCGAGCGGGTCCAGGGGAAGGTGGCGATGTCGGCGATCGAATAGAAACCGCGAGCGCCCCTCTCGAGACGCCGTGTCCGCGGCGTTTGAGGCGCTGCGCGACGATTACGAGGGACATGGTATCGAGCTGGTTGAGGTTGCCGGCGGTTGGCGGGCACAGGTGCGCGCCTCGGTCGCGCCCTGGGTCGGGCGGCTATGGCAAGAGAAGCCGTCGCGCTACTCGCGGGCCCTCCTCGAGACGCTGGCGCTGATCGCCTATCGGCAGCCGATCACCCGGGGTGAGATCGAGCAGGTCCGTGGTGTCGCGGTCAGTACCCCGATCATCAAGACCCTGACCGAGCGGGAATGGGTGCGAGTGGTCGGACATCGCGATGTCCCGGGACGACCGGCGCTCTATGCGACCACACGCCGATTCCTGGACTATTTCGGCCTGCGCTCGTTGAACGAGCTACCGCCGCTGACCGAGATTCGCGATGCGAGTTTTTTTGAGCAGACCGTGAGCGAAGAGACGGATGCTGCTGGCCTTGGTAGCAGCGCGAGCCCTAGCCCTGCGGGTCCTGCTGCAGCGCCTGCGTCCTCGGGAATGGCTGAGGACGCTGTCGAGGACAGCTTGGACGAGGCGACTGAGATCGCACCGCAAGCCTTCGCGACCCGGCTTGCAGGTCGACCGCACCTAGTGCTTGCCGTCAGCAACGAC
Organism: Halochromatium sp.; assembly: GCF_054919635.1. Lineage (NCBI taxonomy): Bacteria > Pseudomonadati > Pseudomonadota > Gammaproteobacteria > Chromatiales > Chromatiaceae > Halochromatium > Halochromatium sp. The sequence continues at coordinate 4,185 of NZ_JBUDPI010000061.1, forward strand.
GCGACCTCTCACGGGTTGGGGGCTTGCGAGTCCGAGTCGTGTCAGTCCAAGTCTCGCGACCAGCAAACGCCTCAAGAATCTGAGCCGCGCGATCAGGTGGAAGCTCACGATCAGGAGTTCCAGGCTCAGGAGCTCAAAGATCGGGAGCCAAACACCCAGGCCCAGCGTTCTGAGCCGTCCGCTGACCCCCACGAACGCACTCGAGATGACCAGGATGAAAGACGCTAATCGACGCCGACCCGCGGCCGAGCCGGAGCCGCAGGAGCCGGTGCGCTTGCAAAAGACGCTAGCGGAGGCTGGTCTTGGCTCGCGGCGCGAGATCGAGGGATGGATTCGTGATGGCCGGGTGCGGGTGAATGGCGCGCTCGCCAAGCTTGGCGATCGCGTACTGCCGAGCGATCGTATCCGCGTCGATGGCCAGGAGGTCCGACGCCGCGCCGCGAAGCGTCAGAACCTGCGGGTGTTGGCCTATCATAAGCCCGAGGGAGAGGTCGTGACGCGGCGTGACCCCGAAGGCCGACCGACCATCTTTCGCCATCTGCCAGGGATTCGTGACGGGCGTTGGATCGCCGTCGGGCGGCTCGATCTGAACACTGCCGGCCTGTTGCTGGTCACCAATCACGGCGAGCTGGCCAATCGGTTGATGCATCCTTCGTGCGCTATCGAGCGCGAATATGCGGTGCGGGTTCGTGGTGCTGTTTCCGACGACCTGTTAGCGCAGTTGGTCAATGGCGTCGAGCTGGAGGATGGTCCGGCTCGCTTCGAGGAGATCGTCCCCTCCGGCGGCTCGGATAGCCATCAATGGTTTCATGTGCTCATCGTCGAGGGTCGTAACCGCGAGGTGCGCCGGCTCTGGGAGGCGGTTGGCTGCACGGTCAGTCGGCTCAAGCGGGTGCGCTATGGAAACGTGATCCTGGGCGCGCGGCCGACGCCTGGGCAGTGGCGGGAGGTGGTTGGTGAGGAGCTTGCGGGACTACAGGCATTGGCTGGACTTGGACCCCCGACCTCGGCTCGCGCTGGTTTGATGACAGAGACAGAGAAAGACTCGCGCCCCGGCGGTTCGTCGAAGCTTCGGGCATCGAGTCCGATGCGGCGGGGAGGAGGGCGCCTGAAGCCGCGTCTCTCGGGTCGGTAATGGGCCCTGCTCGTGGCGGAGCGGCAAATCCCTTTCCAAATCTTGCTCGCTAAGCATCTGGGACGATGCGCATGAGGGCCCCGTCAGTCTCATCGGTGAGGATGTAGAGGCCGCCATCTGGGCCTTGACGGACGGCGCGCACACGCTGGCCGATGCTGAGCTTTTCTTCACCCACTGCGCGGCTACCCTCGAGCTCCGTGCGGCGTAGCTGCTTGAACGCGAGCGCTCCGCTGATCAGATCGCCCTGCCAGTCGGGGAAGTCGTCGCCAGTGTAGAGGGTCATGCCGCTGGGTGCGATCGAGGGGGTCCAGACGACGATGGGCTGAGTGACGCCAGGTGCCTGGGTTTCGTCAGAGATCCTGGGTCCCCAATATTCCATGCTATAGGTCACCTCGGGCCAGCCGTAGTTGTTGCCGGCCTGGATCAGGTTGATCTCGTCGCCACCGCGTGAGCCGTGCTCGTTGGCCCAGACACGGCCGCTATCGGGGTCGCGCGTCAGACCCTGGATGTTGCGATGACCGATGCTGTAGATCTCCGGTTTGGCCCCGGGTTTACCGACGAAGGGGTTGTCGCTAGGAGCCGTGCCGTCGGCGTTGAGACGCAGCACCGAGCCGAAATGGGTACCTGGATTCTGTGCCTGATTGCGGATGTTCTCGCCGTCGAAAGAGATCGGCGGATTGCCGCCGTCGCCAATGCTCATCAGCAGGGTTCCGTCGGGCAGCCAGAGGAGCCGAGAGCCGAAATGTTGGCCGCCGGACTTGGTGTCGGCGTTGCGGAAGATGATCTCGAGGTCTTGCAAGCGCTTGTTCTCGAGGTCGAGCCGACCGCGGGCGAGGGCGGTGCGGTTGGCGTCTTCGGTGCCCTCGGCGAAGGTCAGATAGACCAGTTGGTTATCGGCGAAGTCGGGATGCAGGCTGATGTCGAGCAGCCCGCCTTGGCCGCAGGCGCAGACATCGGGTGTTCCTCGGATCGGGGTTGGATCGAGCTTGGCTTTGTCTCCAGGCGCATCGTCTCCAGGCTCATCCCCCGTTGCGGCAATCGCATTGTGGATGAGGCGTAGTCGGCCGGGACGCTCGGTAACGAGCGCCGAGCCGTCGGGGAGCCAGGCGATGCTCCAGGGATGGCGGAGGCCGTCGACCATGGTCTCGGTGCGCCAGCCCTTGGCTTCCGGGACATCGCCGGTTGGCTCGACGGGTCCGGCTGGCTGGCTGCAGCCGATAGCCGGGATCAGCGCTAATAGCCAGAGCGCCACCGAGAGGGCTCGGCCGGGAGCATGGGTTTGCCGATGTTGCTGCATGGGATCGACCTCCTACGGAGTTCGGTTAGGTAACAAGAGCGTGTCGCTGACGAGGGGCCAACCTGTGCAATTAATGCTGCCGGAGAGCCTTCTTCGCCTCATTTAGCAGTTTGTGCTCAAGAGATTGCTTACAACGGGTCCGGCTCCTCGAGCAGCGCGAGCTCGGTCAGGGGTCCATCGCGCTTGACCTCCAGCTTGCGGTTGAGATCATTGAGGGCGCCCTGCAGAGCCTCCTCGATCACCGGATGATAAAACGGCATGCGTAGCATCTGTTCGACCGTCATCTGCTGCTGGATGCTCCAGCTCAGCAGATGCGCGAGGTTCTCGCCGCGTGGGGCGATCAGCTCGGCACCGAGCAGCCGTCCACTGGTCTTGTCGGCATAGACACGGATCAAACCGCGGTTATTGCCCATGATCAGGGCACGGCCGACCGGGGCCATCTTGATCTCGCCGATCGCGGTCTGAGCTGGATCGAGTTCGTCGAAGCGCTGACCGACGAGGCCGATATTCGGGTCGCAGAAATTGATGAACAGGGGTGTGCGACGACGGAAGCGGAGCGGTTGCTGGCGTTCGCTGGCGGCTTCGGTGGTGATGCGTGCGGCGTTGAAGCCGGCGATTCGGCCCTCGTCACCGGCCTCGTGCAACACCGGGCGCTCGCCGGTGACGTCGCCGGCGATGAAGACCGGCAGATCGCCGACCTGCATGCTGTGGCGATCAAACGGCGGTAGGCCGCGGGCGTCGAGCTCGACACCGAGCGTCTCGAGCCCGAGGCCCTCGAGGTTGGGCACGCGTCCGATGCTGCAAAGCACTGCATCAACACTAACCTGATGCTCACCGGCCTTGATGCGCAGCCGACTCCCATCCTCGCTGATCCGGGCGGGCCGGCCAAGATGCAGCGGGAATTCCTTGCCGATGACCTGGATCGCCATCTTGCTGACCTCCGGGTCGCGGATGCCGGCGATGGTCTCGAGCTGGTCGAAGCCTTCGACCTGGATGCCGAGACGATGCAGACTCTGGCCGAGCTCGAGGCCGATGGTGCCGAGGCCGACGACAGCGATCGATGCCGGCAGATCCTCGAGCTCGAATAGGCTGTCGGTGGTCAGCAGCTTGTCACCGAAGGCCCGCCAGGGCTCTGGCACCAAAGGCCGTGAGCCAGTGGCAATGACGACGGCACCGGCACGGATGCGCTGGTCGCCAACCGCAAGCAATGTCGGCTCGAGGAAGCGGGCGTAGTCCTGGATGAAGAGATCATCAGGCATGTCATCGGTGCTGCTGCCGAGAACGCGGTCGACGAAGGTATCGCGGATGTCCTGAACGTGCTCGAGGGCCTCGGGGAGGTCGAGGCTTAGCCCTTGGTGACCGTCGATGCCGTAGCGGCCCAGGTGGGTGCGCCGGTGGTAGTCCTCGGCGACCTGGATCATGGCCTTGGAGGGCATGCAGCCGACACGAGCGCAGGTGGTCCCGGGCTCGCCGCCGTTGATCAGGACAAAACGCTTGCCGGCCTGGCGTGCTTGGCTCATGGCGTTGAGGCCTGAGGTGCCGGCTCCGACGATGGCGACGTCGACATATCGTTCTGGCATCGATGACTCCCTTGGAATCTTGTGGTGGGTGATTGCTGCCTTGACCAGCGCGTGATCGACACCGCATTCTAAGCGGTTTGGGTCGCACATCTTGTCGACGCTTGGTCTTGGTCACTACCGGTTGCCCGAGAGGTTTATGACTGCCCACTCCCTGAGCTTCGAGCTCGCGCCCGGCGGGGCGCTGCGCGGCGAGCTGCGCGTGCCCGGCGACAAATCCATCTCCCATCGCGCGGTGATGCTCGCGGCCCTAGCCGAAGGGACAACCGTGATCGACGGCTTCCTTGAGGGTGCCGATAGCCTGGCGACATTGGCGGCCTTCCAGGCGATGGGTGTCAAGGCCGAGGGGCCGGGTCTGGGCCGGCTCCGGGTCCAGGGGGTCGGGCTGCACGGATTGCAGGAGCCTCGTCAGGCCCTTGATCTCGGTAACTCGGGGACATCGATGCGGCTATTGTCCGGGCTGCTGGCTGGGCAGCGCTTCTCGACCACGCTGATCGGCGATGCGTCGCTCTCACGGCGGCCGATGGGCCGGGTGATCGAGCCACTTCGAGCGATGGGGGCGCGGATCGAGGCAACACCGGAAGGTCGGGCGCCGTTGGGGCTGCTACCGGTCGAAGCGCTGCATGGCATCGACTACAGGCTGCCGGTTGCGAGCGCTCAGGTCAAATCGAGCCTGCTCTTGGCCGGGCTCTACGCTCGAGGTGAGACCTGCGTCACCGAGCCAGCGCCGACGCGTGATCATACCGAGCGCATGCTCGGCGCCTTTGGTTATCCGGTGCGTCATGCGGGCAGCCGCATCTGCCTGACGGGCGGTGGACGGCTTGTCGCGACCTCGATCAGCATCCCGGCCGATATCTCGTCAGCGGCCTTTTTCCTGGTTGGCGCCAGCATCGCACCAGGTTCTGATCTGACCCTGATTCAGGTGGGGATGAATCCAACCCGCCTCGGCGTGATCAATATCCTGCGCCAGATGGGGGCGGATATCGCGATCGAGCGACCGCGCGAGCTGGGCGGCGAGCCGGTTGCCGATTTGCGTGTGCGGGCCGCACCCTTGCATGGCGTGGCCATTCCGGAGGAGCAGGTGCCGCTGGCCATCGATGAGTTTCCGGCCCTGTTCATCGCCGCGGCCTGTGCCGATGGTGACACGTTGCTAAGCGGTGCGGCGGAGCTCCGTGTGAAGGAGAGCGACCGCATTCAGGTGATGGCCGATGGCCTCAAGACGCTCGGCGTCGCAGCCGAGCCGCACGCCGATGGCATGTTGATCCGAGGCTTGGGTGCGGCCGGGCTGCTCGCTGGCGGGCGTGTTGCTGGACATGGCGACCATCGCATCGCGATGGCGTTTGCGATCGGTGCGTTACGCGCAGCAGCTCCGATCCAGGTCGACGACTGTGCCAATGTCGAGACCTCGTTCCCGGATTTCGCCGGTTTGGCTGCAGGTGTTGGGTTGCAGATCACCGAGCTACGTGTCGAGGAGTCTCCGGCATGACTCAGGCTCCGGTCATCACCATCGACGGTCCCTCAGGAACGGGCAAAGGCACCATTGCGGCTCTGCTCGCGGCCCACCTCGGCTGGCATCTGCTCGATAGCGGCGCACTCTACCGGGCTCTGGCTCTAGCGGCGCGGCGATCTGATGTCGACCTCGGCGATGGTCCAGAGCTAGGGCGCTTAGCTGTGCGGACCCAGGTGATCCTCGACGGTGAGCAGGTCCGGCTGGACGGCGAGGATGTCTCGGAGCTGATCCGAACTGCTGAGGCTGGTGTCGATGCCTCCCGTGTGGCGGTTCATGCCGAGGTGCGTCAAGCGCTGCTTGCGTGGCAGCGCGATACGGCGGTCGCTCCCGGGCTGGTTGCCGATGGTCGAGACATGGGATCTCGGGTTTTTCCAGATGCTCGGCTCAAGATCTATCTCGATGCGAGCCCTGAGGAGCGCGCTCGGCGGCGATATAAACAGTTGAAGGACAAGGGGATGGATGCTAACCTCACCGATCTTGTCCAAGAGCTTCGGGCGCGCGATGAGCGCGATCGCCAGCGAGCCGAGAGTCCGCTTCAGGTTCCGCACGCGGGAGTGGTTGTCGATTCGACCTCAAAATCGATCGACAAGGTCTTCGCTCAGGTCCGTGGCCTGGCCGAAGCTGCGCTCGCAGCAACAGGCGCTTGAGACAAGACTGCGGCTCGGACCTGGCGCCGAAGATCGACACGGCGCCGACGCTCGATGAGACAGCCGATGCTCGATGGGACCTAGCAGCCTTCAGGCGTGCAGCGGCCGTACTCGACCCGTTTTGATAACCCCGACCGATCGGCAAACGCCGCGGTCGTTTTGTTTTAACTCAACCCTCCTGTTGAGCTTGGGCCGCTGATACAGCAGCTGATGATCCACAGGAGATGGCGTGGGACGCCAGGAACATTCACAGCATGACCGAAAGTTTCGCCGAGCTCTTCGAGGAGAGCCTTTCTAATACTCAGCTCCAGCCGGGCACGATTGTTACCGGCCAAGTCGTCGCCATTACCGCTGACTCCGTCATCGTTAATGCCGGCCTCAAGTCCGAAGGGATCATTCCACGTAATCAGTTCCTCAGCCCCGAAGGCCAGCTCGAGGTCGGCGTTGGCGATGATGTGGAGGTCGCGCTGGACGCGGTTGAGGACGGATTCGGCGCGACCCGCCTGTCGCGCGAGAAAGCGAAGCGCTTTGCCGCCTGGGACAAGCTCGAGCGCGCCTTCGACGACGGCGACACGGTCACCGGCCAGATCAACGGCAAGGTCAAGGGTGGCTTCACCGTCGAGTTGGGCAGCGTTCGGGCGTTCCTGCCGGGCTCGCTGGTCGATATCCGCCCCGTGCGTGATACGACCTACCTCGAAGGCAAGGATCTCGAGTTCAAGGTCATCAAGCTCGATCGGCGCCGTAACAATGTGGTCGTCTCGCGTCGCGCGGTGGTCGAAGAAGAGTACAGCGCCGAGCGCGAGCAGCTGCTCGAGAAGCTGGAAGAGGGGTTGGAGCTCAACGGCGTGGTCAAGAATCTCACCGACTACGGCGCCTTCCTCGATCTGGGCGGCATCGACGGCCTGCTGCACATCACCGACATGGCCTGGCGTCGGGTCAAGCACCCCTCCGAGGTGGTCGAGATCGGCCAAGAGATCATGGTCAAGGTGCTCAAGTTCGATCGCGAGCGCCAGCGTGTCTCGCTCGGCCTGAAGCAGATGGGCGAGGACCCCTGGGTCAATATCTCGCGCCGCTATCCCGAGAGCACCCGCGTCTTCGGTAAGGTCACCAATATCGCCGACTACGGCTGTTTCGTCGAGATCGAAGAGGGCGTCGAGGGCCTGGTGCACGTCTCCGAGATGGACTGGACCAACAAGAACGTGCACCCGAGCAAGGTCGTCAACATGGGCGATGACGTCGAGGTCATGGTGTTGGATATCGACGAGGAGCGTCGTCGTATCTCGCTCGGTATCAAGCAGTGCCAGTCCAATCCTTGGGATGAGTTCTCGGCGATCCATAAGAAAGGCGATCATGTCGCGGGTCAGATCAAGTCGATCACCGATTTCGGTATCTTCATCGGCTTGGATGGTGGCATCGATGGACTGGTCCATCTGTCGGATATCTCCTGGGACGAATCCGGCGAAGAGGCCTTGCGCAACTTCAAGAAGGGCGATGAAGTCGAGACTGTGGTGCTTTCGGTCGATCCGGAGCGCGAGCGCATCTCGCTCGGCATCAAGCAGCTCGACAAAGACCCCTTCTCGAGCTTCGTTGCCGTGCACGAGAAGGGCAGCATCGTGACCGGCACCATCACCGAGGTCGACGCCAAGGGCGCCAATATTGACCTCGGCGAGGGCGTTGAGGGCTATCTACGTGCCTCTGAGATCTCGCGCGATCGCGTTGAGGATGCGCGCGCGGTCTTGAAGGTTGGTGAAGAGGTTGAGGCCAAGTTCCTTGGCGTTGATCGAAAGAACCGCAGCATCTCGCTGTCGATCAAGGCCAAGGACATGGCCGATGAGCAGGCCGCGATCAAGGGTTATGCGCGTGAGGCGCAGGCCGGTACCGCAACGCTCGGAGACATCCTCAAGCAGCAGATGGAAGAAGCCGCGAAGGACTGAGCCCGCTGCGCTTTCCGCAGACGTCATTCCTTGTGATCACACGCCCGGCGCTTTGCACCGGGCTTGCATCGCTATTGCAGGCTATCCCTTATGATGAAATCCGAGCTCATCGATACACTCGCGCGGGAGCAAAGCCATCTCGCTTATAAGGACGTCGAGCTCGCTGTCCGCTGCATCCTAGAGCAGATGAGTAGTGCGTTGGCCTCAGGGGAGCGCATCGAGATTCGCGGCTTCGGCAGCTTCTCGCTCCACTTTCGACCACCTCGCGTTGGCCGTAATCCAAAGACCGGTGATGCGGTTGCGCTCTCAGGCAAGCATGTGCCTCATTTCAAGCCAGGCAAGGAGCTTCGCGACCGCGTCAACCAGGCCTATCAGGACGAGCTAAGCCGCCATCAGCAACGCAGCGAGGACGAAAGCGAAGGCGCAGATAGCCGGCGCGAGCCCGCTAGCGTTGGCTGAGTCCCATCCCGAGCCGGCCTGTGGCTCGGGCCGGGTATCCCGCGCTAGCAATGAGCCAGGGCTTGGCTCCAGCGCGGGCTCTCTCGGCCTACTCGAATCACTCCGAGTAGCCGCGACCTTGTCGACCTGTCATGGTCCGTGCAAAGATCGTCGAGTGCCCGGAGGGGACAACAGTGACACCGCCGGCCGAGACCTTGTAGCGCTTCGAATCAGCGTCTCGATCATGGCCGATCACGGTGCCTGGCTCGATGGCATTGTGTCGATCGACGATGACCTTTTTTAGGCGGGCACCCTTGCCGACGTGGACATAGTCCATGATGATGCAGTCTTCCAGCTCAGCCCCTTCGTCGATCACCGCCTCGCGCCGAATGATGGAGTTCTTAATCCGGGTGCCGTCGTGGATCATGGTGGCGGCGCCGAGCAAGGTGTTCTCGATCTGCCCGCCGAGGACGCGTGCGACTGGTCCCTGGTAGTTGCTCGAGTAGATCGGCCACTCTGGGTTGAAGGCATCGAAGACCGGCTCTGCGCCGAGCACATCCTTGTGGGCATTGAAGTAGGCATCGATACTGCCGACGTCGCGCCAGTAGACGCGGTCCTCGTAGGCATTGATGCCGGGTATCTCATTGGTGGCGAAGTCGTAGGCGAACAGTCGATGCTTGCTGGCGAGTAGCCGCGGCAACACGTGCTGTCCAAAATCGGTCTCCCCTGCCTGTTGGGCGTCTTGGAGTGCGCGAATCAGCACCTCTGTGCTGAAGATGTAGTTGCCCATCGAGGCGTAGGCCTTGGTTGGGTCATCGGGCATCGGTGATGGGTTGGCCGGTTTCTCCTGGAAGGCCTCAACCCGACCGTCGCTATCGGCAGCGATGACGCCGAAGCTCTTGGCGTCGTCGAGCGGCACTGGCAGTGCGGAGATGGTCACATCGGCCTCGCGCTCCTTGTGGAAGGCCACCATCTGCGACACATCCATCCGATAGATATGATCGGCGCCGAAGACAGCGACCAGATCAGGGCCATGCTCCTCGATCAGGTTCAGGTTCTGATTGACCGCATCTGCGGTTCCCTGGAACCAGGATTCGCCGAGCAGCATTTGTGGCGGGACCACGGTTACGAACTGGTCCTTGAGCAGGGGCGAGATAGTCCAGGCCTTACGGACGTGCTCGATCAGCGATTGCGACTTGTATTGAACCAGCAGGTAGATCGTCCTGATCTGGGAGTTGATCATGTTGCTGAGCACGAAGTCGACGATGCGATAACGCGAGCCGAAGGGCACCGATGGCTTTGAGCGGGCAGCCGTTAGCGGTTGCAGGCGTGAGCCTTGGCCGCCGGCCATAACGAAGGCAATGATTCGATCGGGCATGTCTCCTCCAAGCGCTGTGAGTCGGCAACTGAGCCTCGGCGACGGCGCGCAGCGCTTACGGTCAGACGTGATCAGGCTGTCCTGGTC
>NZ_JBUDPI010000062.1:0-14094 GCF_054919635.1 Halochromatium sp.
GCGGTTATGGCCATGATCTTGATGCCATGGCAGCGTTGGTCAATGAGCGCACTGGCCTGGTCTGGATCGCGAATCCCAATAATCCGACCGGCACCTGGATCGAACGCGAGCCCCTCAGGGCCTTTTTGGCGTCATTGCCCGAGCACTGTATGGTCGTGGTGGATGAGGCCTATTTCGACTATGTCGACGAGGCGGAATACCCGGATGCCACTCGCTGGCTGGATGAGTTTCCGAATCTGATCGTCACGCGAACCTTTGCCAAGATCCATGGCCTGGCGGCGCTGCGGGTCGGCTATGGTCTGAGCCATCCGCATGTCGCTGAGTTGATGAACCGGGTGCGACATCCGTTCAATGTCAACGCGCCGGCGCAGGCTGCGGCGGTGGCTGCGCTCGCAGATCTCGATCACGTCCAGCGCTCGATCGCGCATAACCACCGTGAGATGGCCCGAGTCATGGCTGGACTCGAGGCCTTGGCGATTGATTGGATTCCATCGGTGGGCAATTTCGTCACCGTTGATCTTGAGCAGCCCGCAGGCCCTATCGATCAGGCGTTGCTGCGCGAGGGCGTGATCTGTCGGCCGGTCGCGAACTACGGCCTGCCTAATCATCTGCGGATTAGCATCGGCCTGGCGGACGAGAACGATCGGATGCTGTCGGCACTCGGCAAGGTGCTTGACAGGGTGCCGAGCGGTACTGGCACAGCCGGGGCTGGTTGATGATCGAGCGTCTCGCGGTGATTGGTGTTGGCCTCATCGGTGGCTCCTTGGCGCGGGCGCTCAGGGCGGTCGATGCAGTCGGTGAGGTGATCGGTTGCGGCCGCTCGATCAAGAACCTCGAGCTCGCCCGCGAGCTGGGTGTCATCGACGATTACTGCGCTGATCCAGGCGATGCGGTTGCGGATGCCGATATGGTCTTCATCGCAGTGCCCTTAGGAGCGATTGCCGGTGTCTTTGCTGGCATTCAGGGGCGTTTGCCGGCGCGGGCCGTTGTCACCGACGGCGGCAGCGTCAAAGGTAGCGTCATCGCCGATGCTCAGCGGGTGTTTGGCGCCGCTCCGAGCTGGCTGGTGCCTGGGCATCCGATTGCTGGCACGGAGCACAGTGGCGTCGGCGCGTCCTTCCCCGAGCTCTATCAGAATCGGCGGGTGATCTTGACGCCGGTCGCCGAGACCGACCCGAACGCGGTGGCCCGCGTGAGGGCGATGTGGGAGCAGGCGGGCTCGGAGGTGACCGAGATGAGCGTCGCTCATCACGACGAGGTGCTGGCGGCCACCAGTCATTTGCCGCACATGTTGGCCTTTGGCCTGGTCGATGCGCTGGCGCGGATGCAGAGTAATGATGAGATCTTCCGCTATGCAGCGGGAGGCTTTCGCGATTTCACTCGCATCGCCTCCTCGAGTCCCGAGATGTGGCGCGATATCTGTATCGCCAACGCCGATGCCTTGAGTGGCATGCTCGCCCGCTTCGGTGATGAGATGAACGATCTGTCCAAGACCATTCGATCTGCCGATGCCGATGCACTGCTTGCGATCTTTGAGCGGGCGCGTGCAGCACGGGAGCGTTATGTCGACGGGCTTGAATCGTCGGCGGTGGGTCCGGGCCCCTAGGCGTCCTGCGGTCCTTCCCTCCTGCGGTCCTTCAAGGCAGGTTTGGATCGCACCCTGATGGTCAATCGGACGAGGGGTTAGACGTTCCGGCGACGGCGTCCCTGCTATCGCCTTTCGCATGACTGATCAGAGGGTTTCATCAGGGGGCTCAGCGGCATCCTTAGGTGCGACACAGCTAGCTGATGAGTCTCGGTCGATGAGTGTCGGCCGATGAATGCTGCTTAGCCTCTGATCTGTCCTTTCGATCCCGCCAACGCAGGCCCGCTAGGGCTCATCGAGGCTGACCGGTCTAGTGGCGGCACTCGTCCATGCGCCGGGCGACACCGGGTATCAGCGCGACCAAGAATGTCACTGCCAGCAGCAGAACCGCTGATAGCACCAACACCAAAGCGAGCTGGCTGGTTGGTATCACTAAGGGCGTCGACATGGCAACGATCCCCAGTAGGACACCGATGGCAAGAAGGGCAGCCGAGAGAATCACGGCACTGCGCATTGTCCGGCAATTGGTCAACATCACCTATCTCCGGTCGGTTAGTACATAAGCAAATACTAATTCATAGGTTGGAGATTGTCTAGGACGATCGCCGGCTTCTTTGCGCACCTTGCGCCGGGTCACGTTTTCGAGGTGGTGTCTCAGGTGGTTGGTCAGGACACAGCAATCGAGCCTCCCAGCAGTCATGCGAGCTAGGTTACCCGCAGAGACGACCCGCGATTGCCAGCGTTCGGGGCATGCAGTAGCCTAACCGGCGGCCTAACCGGTCGAGTCTAGCGATCGAGTACCTGGGGGAAGACATGGGGAACTTGGGGAGGCTAAGATCGATACTGGCACGGCCCTTTGGGCGCGCCGCCGAGGTCATCAAGCAGGCCTGACGTATCAGGCCGCAGGCCGATGTGAAGTGAAACTCATCGTTGATCGAACGCGATCGGTGGTGCCGGCGGGCAGCCGTTCGCCTTGCAGCAGGAATTGTTGATGGAGAACGATACCAATATCACCTGGCATGAGCACCGGGTGAACCGCGAAGAGCGCGAGCGTTTGCATGGCCACCGCGGCTGCGTGATTTGGTTCACGGGTCTCAGCGGATCAGGCAAGAGCACATTGGCGAACGTGCTCGACCACATGCTCTCGGCGCGTGGTGTCAAGAGTGCGGTGCTCGACGGTGATAATGTTCGACATGGGCTGAATGCCGGCCCCGGCATCCTCAAGGAGTCCCATGGCGAGGACTATGCCGCTCGCTTCGGCCTGGGCTTCAGTGCGATCGATCGCGAGGAAAATATCCGTCGAATCGGTGCGGTGGCCCAGCTCTTTTGCGAGGCGGGGACCGTTGCGTTGACCGCATTCATCAGCCCCTATCGGGTGGATCGTGATCGTGTTCGCGCAACCATGCCTGAAGGGGATTTCATCGAGGTCTTCGTCGACACGCCTCTCGAGGTCTGTGAGGAGCGAGATCCGAAAGGCCTATATAAGAAGGCGCGTGCTGGCGAGATCAAACAGTTCACCGGGATCGATGATCCTTATGAGGCGCCGGAGTCGCCAGAGCTTGTCCTTAAGGCGAGCGAGCGGACACCTGAAGCACTCGCTGGCGAGGTGATCGACTATCTGGTGAGCCGCGGTATCCTGCCCGAGTCGAATCCCTAGCCTGAGCAAGACTGAAGCGGGGCTCAGATCGGTGGCCGCGTCTGTGGAGCGGCTGCCGCCTTATATCGGCCACCAGTCGTCATCGCTATGAAGATTTGCATCGTTTCGGATAGTCATGATCGGGGGCCCATGCTTGCGACCGCGATCGCTGAGGCCAAGACGCGGGGCGCTGCTTGCGTGCTGCACTGCGGCGACCTGATTGGCACCAACACGCTGCTGGCTTCTCTGAAGCTGGGCCTGCCGATCCACGTCATTCATGGCAACAACCTCGGAGACCCCGTCTCTATCTCCCGGCTCGCCTGCCAATCTGACGGTCTGCTCCAGTATTACGGCAACGATGCCAATCTGGAGCTGCATGGACGCAAGATCTTCATGACCCATTACCCCCATATCGCTAAGGCATTTGCCAGTGCTGGCGATCACGACCTCGTTTGCTGTGGTCATTCCCACGAGCCTCTGCTCAGCACCGAAGCGACCGTGAAAGGGGGAACCACCTTGTTGGTGAACCCTGGCACAGTGGCTGGGCTTGGCGCCCCGGCGGCGACATGGGTCTTCGGCGACCTCGATACCATGCAATTCGAGGTCGAATCGCTCGAGCGATGATCCAATCGTTGGCTCTGCTCGTCGGAGCCAAGCCGGGACCTCGTCGGTCGCCTTTTCAGCTGTTCAGTCGGCACCGATGCGACGCTTCATCTGCGCGATTGCGTGCGCGCTAGCAGCCTGCTGGGAAATCTACATCGAAGCTGACATAGGGCAATGAATTGGTTATTCATTGCTCGGCTGAGAATGTGCGCTCCTTCGCGGCAAATTGTCGGCGGGCCGACTTGATGACTCATCCACGCCTCTTGCCTTAGAGAGGAGCTTCTTTGTCGCAAGCCAGTCTGCGCTGCATCGGGAAGCTTAGCGGGCTCAGACCTTGTCCACCCGGGTTTGTCAAGTCGGCGCTGGCTATTAGATTGCTTTATAGCGCTGGCGAAAAATTGAGTTGTCTGTTCGGCAAGGATAATTCAGGATAGGAGGGTCGCGCTTGTGCCCCTGGTGCTCACCTCTCGGTGACCCACAGGCGGTCCTTGCGTAGAGCGACAGCCTAGTTGTGCATTGGCTTCGCCCCGTGGTCGTCGCTGTGCCCAACTCTCCGTATGAGTTTTCCGCGCAAGAGGGCGCTCCCGCGGTAGCTTGACGGTGCGTAGGAGACGCTCTGCATTTGCCCCCGGCAGGATCTGAACCAAGGGTTCAGGCGCCGCGGAGGCAACAGGTTGCGCAAACGCCTAGCCAGGACGACTGGCCTTGTGCTTCGTGCTTCCATCGCGGGCAGCATTAGCCCGCGGACAGTCATACCAGAGGAAAACAGACTTCGATGTTTACCAATCCTTTTGCCGAACTCTCGTTCATTTCGCCCGCGGTCATGCAGGGGTATGTTGTATTAATGATCCTACTGGTCGCTGGCGGCACGATCCTAGATATGATCGTGAAGAAGAATGCCAAGTACTTTTTTGAGAACTCCCGCAAGGCGAAGGCTCAGGCTAAGCGGAGCCTGAGTGCTGCGGAAAAGGGCACACTCGCCGCCCAAACACTCGCCAAAGAGGTGCTGACCTCGGGTGAGTTTGCCAATCCCCAGCGCCGGCTCTCTCACTTGTTCACGATGTACGGCTTCATCCTGTTCATCCTGAGCACGGCGATCCTCATCTTTGGCTACCCCACCAGCCAGTCGGCCGGCATCTTTCCGCTGCTGTGGCATCTGGGGGCGCTCATGTTGTGCTTCGGTGGCTATTGGTTCTGGTTCCGTATCCGCGTTGACGTCTCCGCTGAAGGCAATCCCTGGTACCGCGTTGTTCGCGCAGACATCTTCATCCTGTCACTGCTGGCCATGGCCACCTCCGGGCTGATTTGGTCGATTTTCCAGTCCATCGGCTTGGGCGGGCTCAGCATCCTCTTCTTCGTGCTGTTTATTGCGGCGACGACGGCCCTGTTTGGTACCGTCTACTGGTCCAAGTTTGCACATATGTTCTTCAAGCCTGCCGCCGCCTTCCAAAAGCGCGTGGTTCATGCTGAAGGCTCGAGAGAGAATCTGCCCGAGATCCCCGAGCTCACCGACCCTGCCGTCAAGCAGATGTATCCGGATATCCCGGAGTACATGGGCGATAAGCCGCCCTACATGGGCTTGGGCATCAATCGTGAAGCGCCTAGCCATTATTGATTAGTGCGACTTCCGACGAAACACTGAAAGGGGTTATAGAATGCCAACTTTTGTCTACATGACTCGCTGTGATGGCTGCGGAAACTGCGTTGATATCTGCCCGTCGGATATCATGCATATCGATAAGACGCTTCGGCGCGCGTATAACATCGAGCCCAACATGTGTTGGGAATGTTATTCCTGCGTCAAGGCTTGCCCGCATCAGGCCATTGACGTTCGCGGCTATGCCGATTTTGCCCCACTTGGCCACTCGGTTCGCGTGATTCGTGACGAGGAGAAAGGTGTCATCGCCTGGCGCATTAAGTCTCGCGACGGCAAGAAGGATATGAACCTACTTGCGCCAATCACGACCAAGCCTTGGGGTAAGCATATTCCAAAGCTGGCTGATGAGCCTGCGCCGAGCGACGACGCCCGTAGTAGTCAGTTGTTATTCAACGAGCCGAAGTATATTCGGATGGACGACGGCGGTTTACACACGCTGAAGTCTAACGGCCTGAAAATGAAAGAGGGGGTGTACTACTAATGGCCTACGAAACAATTGTTGAAGACGGTATTGATGTTCTAGTCGTCGGCGCAGGTCTTGGCGGCACCGGTGCAGCCTTCGAGGCGAGGTACTGGGGCAAGGATAAGAAGATCGTGATTGCCGAGAAGGCGAACATCGACCGTTCCGGTGCGGTCGCTCAGGGTCTCTACGCCATCAATTGCTACATGGGCACCCGGTTCGGCGAGAACAATCCGGAAGATCATGTGCGTTATGCGCGGATCGACCTGATGGGAATGGTTCGCGAAGACCTGCTGTTTGATATGGCTCGTCACGTCGACTCGACGGTGCATCAGTTCGAGGAATGGGGGCTGCCCCTGATGCGCAACCCGAAGACGGGGGCCTATCAGCGTGAAGGCCGTTGGCAGATCATGATCCACGGTGAATCCTACAAGCCGATCGTCGCTGAGGCGGCCAAGAAGTCGGCTGACAAGGTCTTCAACCGTATCTGTGTGACCCATCTCCTGATGGATGACGCCAAGGAGAATCGCGTCGCCGGAGCTGTCGGTTTCAACGTCCGCACCGGCAACTATCACGTCTTCAAGTCCAAGACCGTGATCGTCGGCGCAGGCGGTGCCTCAAACATCTTCAAGCCGCGCTCTGTGGGCGAAGGTGCCGGCCGTGTCTGGTATGCCCCTTGGTCATCGGGCTCTGCCTACGGCTTGTTGATCGAGGCCGGTGCCAAGATGACACAGATGGAGAACCGGATCGTTCTCGCCCGTTTCAAGGATGGTTACGGTCCCGTGGGCGCCTACTTCCTTCACCTTAAGACCTATACCCAGAACGGCTTGGGCGAAGAGTACGAATCCAAGTGGTTCCCAGCGCTCCAGGAGATGGTCGGCAAGGAGTATCTGGACGTTGAGGCCTCGCACCGGACCCACCGTCCCATCCCAACCTGCCTGCGCAACCACGCGTTCATCAACGAGGTCAATGCCGGTCGCGGCCCGATCCACATGGTGACCATGGAGGCATTCCAGGACCCGCATTTGGAGGAGATCGGTTGGCACAACTTCCTCGGCATGACGGTCGGCCAGGCCGTGCTCTGGGCGGCGACGGACGTCGATCCGAAGTACGAGAATCCTGAGCTAACCACCTCGGAACCCTATGTAATGGGCTCGCACGCCACCGGCTGCGGCGCTTGGTGCTCTGGTCCTGAGGACGTATCGCCACCTGAATATTTCTGGGGATACAACCGAATGACCTCGGTTGAGGGGCTGTTTGGTGCGGGTGATGCCGTTGGTGGTACACCGCACGCCTTCTCGTCGGGCTCCTTCACCGAAGGTCGCCTTGCAGCCAAGGCTGCCTGCAAGTACATCGATGACGGTAAGGCCGAAGGGATCGTGGTCTCTGAGGAGCAGATCAGTCGTCGCAAGGAGGAGATCTACTATCCGATGGAGCATTACAAGACCTATCGGAATGAGATCGTCGCCGGTTCAGTCAATCCGAACTACATCAACCCACGCCAGGGCTTGGATCGTCTGCAGAAGTTGATGGACGAGTACGCGGGCGGTGTCACGGTCAACTACATGACCAACGAGAAGCTGCTCCACATCGGACTCAAGAAGATCAAGCTCCTTGAGGAAGACCTTGAGAAGGTAGCAGCGGAGGACATTCACGAGCTGATGCGGGCATGGGAGCTGAAGCACCGCATGCGCACATCCGAGTCTGTCCTTCAGCACACCCTGTTCCGCAAAGAGACGCGGTGGCCCGGTTACTACTACCGTGGCGATGCGATGAAGCTCGACGACGAGAATTGGCATGTGCTAACCGTGTCACATCGTGACCCGAAGACCGGCGAGTACACCATGGAGAAGGCGCCTTGCTACCATCTGGTCGACGACACTGAGGCCACCCCTGCGGCCGCCTAAACGTTCGGTTGGCTTCACCTGAGAGCGCGGGGCCCCAAGAGACTTGGAGGCCCCGTTGCTCTCGTTCCGGTAGGCGATCGCTCGCGGTGTGGGTTGATCTTTGCCTCCAGGGCGCTGTAGCCACCCAGTTTTTGCATCGAGAGCCGGGACAGCTCGAGAATAATCTGTTGATTGAGAGTGGTGGATGAATATTATCGAAAAGTCAGACGATGAGCTGCTGGAGATCGCTCTTCCCATGTGGTCGGATCTGGTCAAGTACTCGAATGAGGGGAAGTACGGCAAATTTATTCGTCACTTTTCTTATAATCTATTGCTTGGCCTCAATGAGGTCGAGCTCGGTAAGCAGTTTGCCAAAAGCGAGCTGACTCGCAGCTTGTCGACGGATTATGATTTCCTTGGCTTTATTCGTCGGGGGGAGCACGTGACCTGTCTCTTCAGGATGCGTAGCACCAAGAAAGAAGGCGAGTGGCTTGGACGCATGGTGCTGGGCTACGAGGAAGGGAATGTGAAGATTTTTGCAGCTTCTATCTTTTGAATGAAAATGGCTGAGGTTATTGCGGACAACAAATATGTTGAGCTGACCTATAAGGTCGTCGACAAGAATACGGGAAATATCTTAACCCTCGTTGAGTTCCCTTTGGGCTATGTCCACGGGGCAAGCGATGCGCTGTTGCCGGCGGTGACTAAGGAGTTAGAAGGGAGGTGCGCCGGAGATAGCATCGATGTACCTATCGACTGTAACGACTTGTTTGGGGAGAGAGATGAGTCGTTAGTGGTTACCGACTACATCGAGAATGTTCCCGAGGAATATCGTGAGGTCGGCACCAAGATTACGATGGAGAACGATAAGGGAGAAACGCGGAGCTTTTTTGTTACTCGGATCGATGACAAGACGTTAACGATCGATGGCAACCATCCACTCTGTGGTCGAGATGTGATCTTTCGTCTCGAGGTACTGACGGTGAGGGACGCGACCGCCGAGGAGATTGAGGCTGGTGGAGCAACCGATTCAGGCCCCGACCTCAACGGAACGCTTAGGACGATCCACTAATACGAGCGAGACAGGGAAGCGGCGATTGACCCAAGTTCCGGGACGCTTACTGAGGCTTCGCTGACACTATTCGAATACTGGAATCGTCAGTCGATCGGGAGGGACTGGCATCGAGTATCTGATCCTCCCATTTACCCTTTAGTTGAGGTAGGTTATGAGTGATGCACCCAAGTCCAGGCCGAAGGTCCCTGAAGGCAAGGCGCGCTATTTGACCACGCGTCAGAAAGAGCCCAACGAAAAGGGCTTCGTTGGCTATGACACGATCTGGGAGTCGTTTCAAAAAGAACAGAAGTACTCGACCCCCAAGCGTCCGTAGTCAGCTTGGCCGCGCGATAAAGGGAGGACGCGCGGCCCTCCTTGCGGGCAGGCTTGAGCGACCTGCTGTAATGAGCGCCTCCGCTTGCGCAGCCCTGGGGATGGCGGGCTAGACGTCTAACAATCAGCCGTTGGGATGCCAGTGGCAACGCTGCTGTGGCTCGCGGTCCGAGTGTCGCGCCGCCCTGATCAAGAGCGGCGCTGCGGTAATACCTCGGTTTGGGTTTTGGACGGATCGACCGGCCCGATCAAGCGATAGACTGGTAATAGTCCATCAGGATTTGCGCGACCTCGGGCCGGGAGAATTCAGGGGGCGGCGCTTCGCCGCGACCAAGCATTTCTCGTACCTTCGTTCCCGACAGCAGGATAAAGTCTTCCTTGGTGTGGTCTGGCGCGTCGCACATCATCACCACCTGGTTGAGCTTCTTGGAATAGGCGGTGTGGTCGGCACGGAATATCTCGATATCGAGCGCGCCCTCCGGCACTTCCTCATCGAAGATGCTTTGGGCATCGAAGGCACCGTAGTAATCCCCGACGCCTGCATGGTCGCGTCCGACGATAAAGTGGGTCGCGCCCATGTTCTGCCGAAAATAGGCATGGAGCACGGCCTCACGCGGACCCGCGTAGAGCATGTCGAAGCCGTATCCAGTGATCATGACGGTGTTCGGCGCAAAATAGAGCTCGGCCATCTTGCGGATCGATGCGTCGCGCACGGGAGCGGGGATGTCTCCAGGCTTCAGTTTTCCGAGGAGCATGTGGATCACCACACCATCCGCATCGACAGCGTCCATGGCCATCTTGCATAGCTCTTCGTGCGCGCGATGCATCGGGTTGCGGGTCTGGAAGGCAACGGTCCTTTCCCAGCCGTGCTCCATGATCTCGTTGCGGATCTCGACAGCAGTGCGGAAGGTATCTGGGAAGTCGTTCTGAAAATAGGAAAAATTCAACACATGAATCGGCCCGGAGATAGCCGTGCGTCCTTGGCTGTTAAAGGCCTTGACCCCGGGGTGTTCAGTGTCGTTGGTCCGGTAGACCTTTTCGGTCATCAGCGCCATCTGCTCGTCGGAGGCCGTCTCGATTGCGGTAATATCCATCACTGCCAGAATCGGATGACCCTCGACGTTGGGGTCGCGAAGACTGATCCGCTTGGCGTCTCCAATGGCCTCAGCGGAGTCCAGGAGACAGAGCACCGGGACCGGGAAGAAGCGTCCATCGGTCATCTTCATCGACTCGGCGACACTGACTGCGTCGGCCAGATTCATGAAGCCTTCCAGTGGGCTGAAGTAACCGGCGCCCATCATGACAGCGTTCCCGGCCGCTTGGGAGCTGACCAAGATAGACGGCAGTGATTCCGCCTCCTGAGCAAGTTGGTGGTGGCGTTCAGTGTCGTAGACGAAGCGCGGCTGCAGCTCGTCAGTGCCGATTGGCTTGATCATGCGTTAACCTCCCAGGGACGAAGATCGGTCATACCAATAGTGCCCCCGGCGCTCTGGGGGCATTAGAGTTTATTAAGCCGTTAAACTATCAGAATCCACAGGGTTTCGCCTAACGATTCTTTTTAGTCCTAGTAACGTTGGCTTTATGGGCATTGGGCTTGCCCGGCAGCCACAGGAACCATTGGACCCAGAGACAGATGCCGGATGAGGCCGTAGTGACCAAATGCCGTACACCCGTTCTTGCTGTGGTGATTCCGACCTACAATGAGGTCGAGAATGTACCCATTCTCGTTCAGCGGCTGGAGCAGACACTGGCGGGAATCGATTGGGAGCTCATTTTTGTCGATGATGACTCCCCTGATGATACCGCGCAACGTATCCGCGAGATCGCCTGCGAGCATCCACAGGTACGGCTCCTGCAGCGGATAGGTCGGCGTGGGCTCTCGTCTGCCTGCATCGAGGGCATGCTTGCGACGACGGCGCCGTACCTTGCAGTGATGGATGCCGACCTCCAGCATGACGAGTTGCTGCTGCCAGAGATGTTACTGCGGCTGCAGCGCGAGCCGCTGGATCTCGTCATTGGCAGTCGCTACGTGACTGGCGGCCAAGTGAGCGACTGGGATGCCCAGCGGGCATCGATGAGTCAGTTGGCGACCCGCCTCGGACAGCATCTGATCAAGGCTGATGTCAAGGACCCGATGAGCGGATTCTTCATGCTCCGCGCTGGGGTGTTGCACCAATGCGTGCGAGGGCTCAGTGGAGTCGGCTACAAGATCTTGCTGGATCTGTTTGCGACCTATCCGAGGCCGCTTCGATTCGTTGAGCTGCCTTACCGGTTTCGCCCGCGTCAGGCTGGCGAGAGCAAGCTCGACGAGGCTGTGCTTTGGGAATATCTGCTGATGCTGATCCAGAAGTGGATCGGCCCCATGATCCCAGCGCGTTTTATTGCGTTCTCGCTGATTGGCGGGAGCGGCGTCTTTGTGCACATGCTCGTGCTCTGGGTCAGCTTTAAGGCACTGGACACGAGCTTTCTCGTCGGCCAGAGCGTCGCGGCTCTGGTTGCGATGACAACCAACTTCTTTCTCAACAATCTCTTCACCTACAGTGACATGCGCTTGCGCGGCTGGGACCTGCTACGGGGTTGGCTTTCGTTCGTCGCTGCTTGCAGCGTCGGGGCTTTAGCCAACGTCGGCATTGCAAGCTGGATCTTTGAGGTGCACTCGTTCTGGGTGCTGTCGGCACTCGCTGGCATCTTGGTCGGTGCGGTCTGGAACTATGCGGTGACGGCGGTCTACACCTGGAAGCGTCCGAAGGCTGCCTGAAGCCCTAGGGATACAGTTGGAAACATCTTGCAACTCGCTGTTTCAACTTGAGAGAGGTTTGGCACTGGACTATTAATTAGTAATGACTAATATACTAAGGCATCTTCTACTTGTTCTGGATCGACCAACGATGCCTTACTCAACCTTGATCGCAGGCGGCTTTAGTCTCGCCCTCCTTGCAGCCGGGAACCTCGCCGCGATGGAAACCGGCTACCGATCGGCCCCGTCGTCTTCAACCTCATCGACGCCAACCGCCTCGTCGGTCGTGACGCGCGCTGAGCTCCATCGCATCGACGACGCTTCCAACCCGTTCCCGAGCAAGGCGATGGCACAGCAGTTCGCCGACTACCTCGCGTGGACTAAAGCACAAGGACTCAGCCGGCTGGCCGCCTTCGAGGCCTTGAGAGACATCGAGCAAGGCCAGCGCGCAAGCGAGGTGCTGCCCTTCCCGAGCGAGCAGATGGCCGAGCAGTTCGACGCCTACCTGCGCTGGACCGAGGAGCAGCAGGTCAGCCGGTTCTACGCCTTCAAGGTCACCAACTTCGACTAGGCGCGATACCCGGCAAGCCTCTCTATCGATCGTTTTTTCGATCGTTCTTTGCATGCGCCCCGCGTCGGCCTTGGCCGGCGCGGGGCTTGTCCTGTTCTGTGACCGGATTGACTGGCCTGTGTGCGAGGACCTATAGCCGCCTCAGCTGATCACCAGACGGACTGTCTTCCGTGACGCCCGAGGGCCATGGGAGTCTGAGGTCCTGGAGTCAGGGCGAACGGCCATACTCGGCTGGATCGCGTCGTCGATGACTTGTTCAGCTGGGAATCCGTGCTCGTCGGACCTACCT
This sequence comes from Halochromatium sp., assembly GCF_054919635.1. Classification (NCBI taxonomy): domain Bacteria; kingdom Pseudomonadati; phylum Pseudomonadota; class Gammaproteobacteria; order Chromatiales; family Chromatiaceae; genus Halochromatium; species Halochromatium sp. The sequence continues at coordinate 12,812 of NZ_JBUDPI010000062.1, forward strand.
CTCTGAGCATTCGTCTGGTGGCGGCAGGCTTGCTTCGCCTGGTCTGCCGGCGGTAACCTTGCGGCGTTGCACAAATTTGCTGCGCTCGTGCTGTGCCAAAGCTACGACAAGCCCGACTGATTCTCCGCATCTTCGAGTCCCCATGGTCGATTCTCGCCCCGTTTTCCTCGAGCTCTGGCGCATCCGGTTGCCGATCCCGGGCGTCGTTTCGATTCTGCATCGTGTCAGCGGGGTCCTGATGGTGCTGGCGATTCCAGTGTTCGCCGCGCTCTTCGCGCAGGCCCTTTCTGGAACGACTGGTTTCGCAGCCGTGCAAGCGCTGGCAGCGAGCCCTCTGGGTCAGCTCGGCTTGCTGCTGCTGGGCTGGTCGCTGCTGCATCATCTGCTCGCCGGCGTCCGCTACTTGGCACTTGACCTCGGTTGGGGGTTGGATCGCCCGACTGCGCGCAAGACCGCCTGGACCACGGTCTACGGCGCGCTTGCACTAACGCTGATCGGAGCGGTGGTGCTGCGATGAGCCGGCGCGTCTCTGGTCTCAAGGCCTGGCTGGTCCAACGCATCACAGCCGTCTATCTCGGCCTGTTTGGTCTCTATCTCGCACTGTTCTTCGCCGTGACGCCGCCACAGGACCATGGGCAGCTCGTCGCCTGGGCGGGCTCGCCTTGGGTTGCGGTCGGCCTGCTGGTATTCATCCCACTGCTGCTGGCCCATGCCTGGGTCGGCATCCGTGATGTGCTGATCGACTACGTCAAGCCGCTGGGGGCCCGCATTGCGCTCATGTCGTTGATGGCGCTCCTATTCCTCGCCTCCGGTCTCTGGGCACTGCAGGCCTTGATCCTAGTCCAGGTTGGTTGATGCCTATGGCAGCTGCCCACTCGATCCCTCATCGCCGATTTGATGCCTTGATCATTGGCGCCGGTGGTGCCGGGCTGAACGCCGCGCTGCGTCTGGCGAATGCCGATCTGCGCGTCGCCGTGGTCTCCAAGGTCTTTCCGACGCGCTCTCATACCGTTGCTGCCCAAGGCGGTGTCAATGCCGCGCTCGCCAATGCGCTGCCGGATAACTGGCACTGGCACATGTTCGATACCGTCAAGGGCTCCGACTACCTCGGTGATCAGGACGCGATCGAGACCATGTGCCGCGAGGCGATCCCAACCGTCTACGAGCTCGAGCACGCCGGCGTGCCGTTCTCGCGGCTCGACAACGGGCGGATCTATCAGCGCGCCTTCGGCGGCCAGAGTCAGAACTTCGGCGGCGACCAGGCGGCACGCACCTGCGCGTTT
>NZ_JBUDPI010000063.1:0-14050 GCF_054919635.1 Halochromatium sp.
AACGGTGCGTGCTCGGGTGGTAGTCGTCTGGAGCGACGACCGCGAGCGAAGTCAGGAAATCGGCGAAGCGCTTCCATTGAAACGGGATGCCCTTGCGATTCGCCTTGTGCTGCAAGGCGTGATAGCGGGTGTAAAGGTTGCGGGTCCAGTCGCGTCCGAACAGCGTGCTCGGCACCGGGTGGCGCGAGGGCTGCTCGTCTTCGACAAAGAAGCCAGCGCTGTGCACGATGCGCGAGTGCATCAGATCCTCGTGACCGACATAGGCATGATGTCCGCCGTTGATCGGCGCCTGACTTCGACGGAGGTATTCACCGACCTCGTTGCGAAGTCGCGCCAGGCTTGCCGCAATGGTTGGATCGAACTGCTCTCCCGCGTGGCGGGAGACCTCGTCGATTGCTGCCGTGAGGGGCATTGCCTTGCGATAGGGCCGATTGGAGGTCATGGCGTCGAAGCTGTCGGCCACAGCGATGATCCGGGATTCCAGCGGAATCGCCTCGCCGGCGAGCTGCTCTGGATAGCCATTGCCGTCAAAGCGCTCATGGTGATGCAGCACGATGGTGGCGATGCCCTGAAAGCTCGGCAGGCGACCGAGAATGTTGCAGCCAATGCGGGGGTGGCGTTGGATCTCGAGCATGTCCTCGCGGTTGAGCCGGCCGGCTCGGTTGAGCACACGATCGCAGATCGCGATCTTGCCAATGTCGTGCAGGAGCGCGGCCACATGGATGTGTTCGCAGATCGCAGACGGTAGTGCAAGCTCCTGGGCCATCATTTCCGCGTAGAGCGCGACCCGAAACGAGTGCTCATAGGTGTAAGGGTCACGGGCATCCAGCGTGGCGAGCAGGACATCGATGAGTCCCTGGAGTGCGATCGAATCTGACATGCGTGGCTCTTCGTCGACTCGTTCCAAGCGCATCTTGAGCGGTCTTCTCGAGACAGGGTGATGGGTTCTGGCGCGATCTCGCGCAGGCCAAGAAGGTTGTGAAGGTATCCAGGAATCCGCTAAAAAGACAATAGTTCTTATTATTATTTGTGCCTCGAAGGGTGTCCAGCGCTCTTCCCTCAACATGCTGCGTGTTCTGTTTGCGGGCTAGGAAGACCAAAGGTCCCGCTGCTGCGCTGAGTGCAGCGGCGGGGATGCGAGATGTTAGAGACAGAATCCTCAGGGCATCATCGAGAGCCTGATGGCTCGGCGCTCGCCGCCATTACCGCTTGATATTGCTCGGGCTCGAGGAGGGCGCGGAATCGATTCAGGGCCTCGATGCGGATGTCGGTGGCCTCGCGCTTCAGTCGCACCAGCTCGTCGATCTGGTCCGCAACCGCGGCACTGTCCTTGCCCTCTTCGAGCACCGCATGCCGAATCGAGCGCTCCAGTGACCAAGCCGCTTGGACGCGTTGGTGCAGCTGGGCTGGATAGACCTCCATGATCTCGCTGCGCAGGCGCTCCATCTGCTCGGAACTGACCCCGAAGCGCTGCGGGTCCTGGCGGATCAGGCGCATCGGATGAGGCATGGTCACCAGTTCACTGACAAGGAAGCCTGGGCGCTTGGACGCTGGCCCCGGACTGGCCGTAGGCTCGGCCTGAGTTGTGCCGAGGGTCAGGAGCAGCGGGAGTGCGAGCAGGGGTGTTAGACGAAGACGCATGGTGCGAGATGCCTCCAATCGAGAGGTTGCAGGGAAGGATCGACGGCGCTGCTTGGCCGTCGTGGTTTGGAATCGCGCTCAGTACCGGTAGCGAACACCGAGATACCCGAAGGGACCTGGGTTCGAGCCGATGCCGGTGTTGACCGATTCGTCGAGCAGGTTGTCGATGCCAGCGTAGAGCTCGAGCCCAGCCATCGCCTGCGGTTGGTAGCTCGCTTTGAGGTTGACCAGGGTATAGCCGGCTGCAGTCTCGATGCCCTCGGTGCTGGCGTACTGCTGCTCTCCTGTGTAGGTGGTGATGAGCTGTAGCAGCCAGTCGGGGGTCGGGCTGAAGTCGAGGGTCAGGTTGGCGAGTGTCTCCGGCGTCAGTAGCAACGGATCATCGGTGTCTTTGTTCTCGGTCGAGAAGTGCGTGGCGGAGGCACGGACCCCGAGATTGTCGGTCAGCTGCAGCGATCCTTCGGCCTCCACGCCTTGGATGCGCGTCTCTCCAACATTGCGGAAGCTGTTGTAGCTCTGCAGGCCTTGCCCCTCGCGGACCATCTGGATGCGGTCTTCGACCCGCGTGTGAAAGAGCGTGACTTGATAGCCCAATGTTGGGCTCTCGCCAGCGAGCCCGACCTCGATCGTCTCACTCTTCTCGGGATCGAGATTCTCTGCGCTGGTCTTGCCGAACTCAGGCGCGATCACCAAGGCCCCGAGCATCGGGAAGCCGCGCGGATTGACCTGATCGACATAGAGATCGCGATCGTCTGGTGCCTTGAAGCCCTGCGCATAGTTGGCGCGAAGACGCGCGAGCGGTGCGATCCGATAGATGCCGCCGGCCTGCACTGAGAGGTTCGATCCGCCGACCGAGTCATCGTCGTAACGGCCACCATAGACCAGGTTCAACCGTGGTGAGATCTGCCACTGATGCTGGAGGAAGGCCGAGCTGAAGCGGCGATTGTCGGCGTCGTAGGCGGTTGAGTCGACTGCGTTGTCGCGGTGCTCGAGCCCGGCCGTCATGGTCTGCTCATCCGTCGGTCTCCATACCGCGAGTAGGTCGTTGACCCACTGCGTCATGGTGGTCTTGTTGATCGAGCTGGCCGAGTCGGCGCGGGTCGCATAGCCGAGGTCGGCATAGGGGATGGCGAGGATCTCGCGATCCTTGTCGTAATGGCCGTAGTGCAGCTGATAGCTGAATTCGAGCTGCTCGGTCGGTGACCACTCCAGGGTGCCGGCCACATCGATGCGGTGGTTGTTGTTCTCCTGTCGCGCCGGCACGTTCGCCACCATGATGGGTCCACTTTGCTGCTGGCCTTTACCTTGGCCTGAGCCTTGACCTTGACCTTGGCCTAACCCTTGACCTGAGCCTTGGCCTACACCTGAACCTGACCCTTGGCCTGGCTGCCGGAAGTTGCTCCGATAGCGCGTGCTGATGAAATCGTTCTCGCGCGACTCTTGCACATAGTTCACATCCAGACCGAGGGCGATCTGGTCGTTGACCTCCCAATCGAGACGGCCGCCGAGGGTATCGACGCGCGCCTGATCACGGTAATCGACGCTGGTCTGGTAGCTGTCCGGCAACGAGCGCCGAATCTGAGGGCTCGGAGATTTGGATGGCGGCATCAGGACTCCGGCCCTCGGCACCCCGACGACCGCCCTTTCCTGTTCGCTATACGGCTGGCGCTGGATATGGTTGGCGTAGAGGCTGTAACCGAAGGTCTGATCACCGCCGCGCAGACTGCCGGCGATCATGGCGCGTTCGGCCTGGCCATGGTCATTGGCACCGTATTGCACATCCAGATCGGCCTCGAAGCCATCAATCGGCTGCTTGGTGATGATGTTGACCACGCCACCAAGGGCGTCTGAGCCATAGAGCACGCTGGCTGGGCCGCGAATGATCTCGATACGCTCGATCATCGCCGCCGATAGGCGCTCGAGCTCGAAACTATTGCTGAACTCGCCGGTGATGCGCCGGCCATCGAGAAGATAGAGCGTGTCGGATTGCCCGAGCCCGCGGATCTGCAGCGTGCGACCGTTCGGGCTGACATAGAGGTTGGGCGCGAGATCAAGGATGTCACGCAGGGTGGTGGCCTGCGCCGCCTCCACCTCGGCCTCGTCGATCAGCTGGATCGGCGCCGGAGCGGTCGTGATGTCCTCACGGGTGCGGGTGGCCGTGGTGACGTAGACCGGCGGCAGCACGATCTCGGCACTGATGTCGGACTCAAGCTCGACGGAGCCCTCGGCGTAGGGATCATCGGCGCGCGCGGCACTGGTGCAGGCGCTCGTCATGACGAGCAGGGTGAGCAGCGGCGTCCAGCACTGATGGTGGAGAGGCCGTATGGATGCAGGCATGGTCAAGCTCCTCAGTCGGTCAAGTACAGCGATGACGAGTGGGTCGATCCCGTCGTGGCTGCCGATGCTCTGAGGGCACCCGGTGGCTGGACGACTTCAAGAAAGGGGCGCGACTCGCCTGAGGTGGAAGGCGAGCCGCGCATTGCCGCGAGGGCATCGAGACTTAGCTCGGTGCCGGCGGCGATTTGGGCCCGCTGCTCGCTGCGGACGCTGTCGGCTTGAACGCGAGCAAGCGCGATGAATTGGCCAGGATGCCGAGGGTGTGCAGGATATGAATCATTCCACCCATGGCTGCGCTGAGTCGGCCGAGCGCTCCGAAGCCGATACCGATCAGGTCGGTGCCCACTGCGAGGGCATAGTTCTGATCGGCTCTGCGCAGCGTCGCGCTGCTGAGCTCGCGCAGGGTTACGAGCTTCTGGATATCGCTGTCGGCTAACGCGATGTCGGCGACCTCGATGGCCACCTCGGAGCCGCCGGCGCCCATGGCGATGCCGACATCGGCTTCGGACAGGGCCAGCGCGTCATTGACACCGTCGCCGATCATGACGATGCCGCCGCCACCACCGGCCCCATTGGCGCCGCCAGCCCGGTTCGTCTCATGCTCGCAACGCAGTCGTCGCACGACCTCGGCCTTGTCCTCGGGCAACAGCTCGGCGTAGCAGGCGTCGAGCCCAAGCTCGCGGCTGAGTCCTTCGGCGACGCTGCGCTCATCTCCGGAGATCAGCAGGATGCGCTCGACACCTTCGGCGCGCAGCTGGGCGATAGCCTCGGCAGCACCTGGCCGCAGCCGATGGCGAATGCCAAGCAGGCCTTGTAGCTTGCCTTCGAGGGCAACGTAGACCAGCGTCAATCCTTGCGCGCGCAAGCGCTCGGCGGCCTCGGCGAAGGGGTCTGGATCGATGCCTTGCTCGGCGAGCAGCCGGGCGTTGCCAAGCAGCACTTGCGAGCCGTCAACCTCTGCCTTGACCCCGTGGCCGAGGATATGCTCGCTCTCGCTGTGGGGCTGCAGAGCGACGCCGAGTGCTTGGGCATGGCTGACGATGGCATGCGCGAGCGCATGCGGATTGTGCCATTCTGCCGAGCCGGCCCAGTGCATCAAGGCCCGCTCGTCCTCGGCGACGACCTCAGCGACCTCCGGCTCCTCGGTGGTCAGGGTGCCGGTCTTGTCAAAGCACCAGATCCGGGCCTGACCGACCTGCTCCAAAGCGGTGCCGCCCTTGATCAGGATCTGCCGCCGGGCGGCGCTGTGGATCGCCGCGCTGACCGCGGTTGAGGCAGCGAGGACGGTCGAGCAGGGGCAGGACATCACTAACATCACGGTGAACGCCCGGCTCAGACTGCGGGTGAGGATGAAGGTTGCGACGGTCAGCAGGGTGCCGAGGGTCAGCAGGCGCGCCGCCAGGAGGTCGGCCCGTCGCTGCAGGGGAGCCTTCTGATCCAGAGCCGCATCGACCAGCGCGGCGATACGCGCCAGATAGGTCTGCTCGCCGACCGATTCGGCGCGCACCCGCAGCACGCCTTGCTCGAGATAGCTGCCGGCATAGACGCGATCGCCCAGCGTCTTCCAGACCGGCTCGGCGCGCCCGGTGATGACCGCCTCGCTGACCTCGGCCTGGCCGTCCTCGATAGAGCCATCGACCGGGATCTTCTCGCCGCTGCGAATCACCACCAGCGCCCCTGCTGTCAGCTCGGCAACCGGAACCCGCAGCTCGCTGCCATCGACCAGCACCCAGGCATCCTTGATCGAGAGCGCGAGCATGTTGCGGATCGCACGCCGCGAGCGCTCGGCGACGAACAGCTCCAGCAGTCTACCGCCGGCGAGCACATAGATGATCTCGAAGGCGGTCACGGCCTCGCCAAAGCCGATCGCGAGCAGCAGCGAGAAGGCCAGGAACTGATGAAGGGTGAAGCGCTTCTCGACGGTCGTCTCGTGCCAGGCGTCGCGCAGCAAGGGCAGGGCGGCGGCTAGCGCGACCACACCGGTGAGGCTCAGCGCGCCGCTGGCAACGGGGCGCTTGAGCAGGTATTCACGCACCAGGATGAAGCCGAGATAGCCGGTCAGGAAGGCGAAGCCGAGCAGCCGCCAGAGCCAGGGTCGGCGGGCGCGGCGCATCGAGCGGTTATCGAGACCCGCGTGACGGCAGCTGCGGCACGCGATCGCGTCTGTGTCTGTATTGCTGTCATCGGAGCTTAATACCGCCTGGTGCCGCCAACGGCGCCAGCTGGGGCTCGCATACGGGATCGGCTCGCTGAGGAGGGTGCTCAGGACTGCCACGATCTCGTTACCTAGCGCCCGATCGCGCTGCCAGTTGATGATCAGCGCGCCACAGACGGGGTTGATCCGGACCCGCACGACACCTTCGAGTTGCGTGAGCGCGGCGCTGAGCTCATTAGCGAGCGACTGGTTGTAGCGAAGGTCCGTGATGCTCAGGCGCAGGCGACCGAGGATGCTGTGTCGGATGCGGATCATGAAGGCTCACTCTCACTACAAAAATGAGAATGATTGCTAATTCTTATCTAAGTTGCATTGATAATGCTCAGAGATGTGGTGGAGAACGGGTTATCCCTGCTCGCGATAACTCGAGGTCGTGTCGATAGGAAATATGAACATCGCAAAGAACCCGCATCAAGCAACACGTCGGATAGGCTCGCCGGACGCGAGAAGACGGTCGTCCTGAAGAGGGACACGATGTCCTCGTGCTCCAGTCTTGGTGGGTCAGAGAGGATCTCGTCCGTGCTCATGCCGGATGACACCGAGTCCAAGACGACCTCAACTGGCCAACGCATGTGTCGAACGGCCAAGCCATCCCTGGCTGAGCGCCGAGTACGCCTACTCGAAGGTGGTGGCGTTGATCCAGAGCACGGCATCCTGCGACAGCTCCTTGCCTTCGTGCTCCTTGTCTGGTCCGGAACCGAGGCAGGCGAAACCCCAGACGCCGGGACTCGGGATGCCGAAGGTGAACATGCCGTTCTCATCGGTGATGGCGACGAGTGCACTGTTCGGTACCGGCCCCTTGGTCTCCTTGCTGAAGCTGTTGGCCTCCAGGTCGATGTCACTGTTGATGTACTCGATCTCGCACTCGACGCCAGGGGCCGGCTTACCATCGGCGAGCAGCTGGCCGGTGAAGGTGCTGCCAGCGAAGACCTGATAGGGCTTGTTCATCGGCACGATCTCGGTAGCCAGGCCCAGCGGCTCATTCCAGCCGGTCGGCATGGCGCCCTTATTGACCATAGCCTTGGTAATCTGCTGGATATAGATGTCCTCAGCGCCCTCCATGTAGGGCGCCGGCACGAGGGCGAAGATGTAGTCGCCGTTGCGCTTGATCTTGTAGGTGGCTTTGTAGGCGTCGGCAGGCTCGTCGCCCGGCCCTTGCCATTCGACCGCCTCTAGGGTGTCGGTGAGGTCGGTTTTCTCGCCCTTGAAGACGACGAAGAACTCCTCCGGTTTGCCCATGTCCATGCTGTGGCTGTTCTCCATCGGGTGACCGAAGACCAGGGCCAGCGGGATGTCGCCCGGCTTATCCAGCATCACCTCGGGGGTATAGAGCAATTGGAAGTGCGCCTGGGCGGTACTGGCGAGGGTCATGGCAGTGGCGGCCGTGAGCAAGGCGGTCTTTTTCATCGTGTTGAGACTCCTATCAGGTTGGAGGGAGCGGGTTGAACGACAATCCGCCCCGAGCAAGACCTCAGGGCGGCGGATGAAGCTGGTGGATCGAGCAGTCTGGCGATCGATGCCTGGCTCTACTCGACGATATCGCTGCCGGCGATCTCGATGTCGTGACCTGGACCGGCGTCGAAAACGACTGTGTAATCGCCCTCAGGCTTGTCGAACTCGAACTCGCTGTATTCGCTCATCTCGCCCTCGATCACGACGTTATCGTTCGCGTCCAAGACGCGAATACCGACACCCGCGGCAGAGGCGCCATCGGAGAAACCGCCTTCGCAGAGCACGGTGCCGTCACCGTTGTCGTAGCAAGAGCAAAGCGGGGTGTGGGCAAAGGCGGTCGCGGTTGCAAGCGTCAGTGCGAGTGCTGAGGCTGCCGAGGCGATGACAAGGAAGGGCTTGCGGGTGAGAGAGGGGGTCAGTGAGCAGGCGATCGAGTGCGTCATCGGGTCATCTCCGTGTCTGGACGTTTCACCGCAAGCCTAGCGCTGTTTCTCCCGCATGTAAATAACAAACGATCGCATTTGCGTTTATTTTGCTGTCTGGATTATCATTAGTTTTCCAGAGGGTGAGCCTAAGCCTGATGGGCGTTCTATCAGTCCAAATCCGAAGCGTCGCCCATCGATGGACGACCCCTGAGATCGTCAGCCATGCCCAAGATGCCCGAGCGCGGAGGCGCGCGAACCCTGAACGACATTCGCCCCGGCGGGCGCGTGCGCATCCATCGTCATCATTCCGAGGGTGCGGTCCGCCAGCGGTTGCTGGATCTCGGCCTGATGCCGAATGTGGTCGTGACGGTGGTGCGCAGTGCACCCCTGAACGATCCGATCGAGCTCAAGCTCGATGCCTCGAGCATCACCCTAAGACGTCGCGAAGCCATCACCATCGAGGTGACCAGCGAGGACAGTGAATCATGAGTAAACGCGATGGGGTCCTGGTCGCCTTGGCAGGCCAGCAGAACGCCGGCAAATCGACCCTGTTCAACGTATTGACCGGGGCGCGGCAGCATGTGGCCAACTATCCGGGGGTGACCGTCGACAAGAAGTACGGCCAGTACCGTGATGCGGTCGGCAGCGTCTACACCGTGGATCTCCCGGGCACCTACAGCCTGACCTCGTTCTCGCTTGAGGAGCGGGTGGCGCGCGAGTTCCTAATCGGTGACCGACCGGACGTGACGGTCAATGTGGTCGATGCCTCGAATCTTCGTCGGTCCTTGCATCTGACGCTGCAGATCCTGGAGATGGAGCTGCCCTCGGTGCTGGCGCTGAACATGATGGATGTGGCCGAGGGGCGCGGCATCCAGATCGATCAGGCGCTGCTGTCCGAGCGGTTGCAGCTACCGGTCGTCGCCACCGTCGGGCGTAAAGGGCAGGGCCGCGAGCCGCTGCGCGAGGCGGTGCGTGCCGAGGCGGCGCGACAGGCCGAGACCCCAACACCGCCGCCGGTACTCGTCGATTACGGGTCGCTCGAGCCCATCATCAGCCAGGTTCAACAACGCTTGGCACCGTTCAAGGCGATTGCCGATCTGCCCCAGCGCTGGCTCGCGATCGAGCTCCTCGAGGGCGATAGCCAAGCGGTCGGCATCCTGGTCGAGCGGCTCGGAGAAGCGGCCGCGACGCCCCTGCGCGAGGCCGTCGGGGCCTTGATCGCCGACTTCGAGCAGCGCCAAGGCATGGAGATCAGCGATTACGTCGTCGGCTGTCGGGACCGGGCTATCGAGCGCGTACTGAATGGGGTCCTGAGCGGGACCGAGACGGCGCGCACGACCCTCACCGAGCGTGTGGACCGGGTGATACTGAATCGCTGGCTGGCACCTGGGTTCCTACTGCTGACGGTGTTCGCGATCTATCAGGTCTCGATCGTCTGGGGCTACGAGCTGACCAACTACACCTGGCCGTTCCTGGCCAAGGGACGTGAGCTGATCGCCGGGGTGCTGCCGAGCGCGCACTTCCTGGTCGATCCCTATGTGCGCTCACTCGGGCTATGGCTGGTCGATTCGGCCAACACCCTGCTCAACTATGTGCCGATCTTCATCATCCTCTTCGCCTGCATCGCCATCGTTGAGGATTCGGGTTACATGGCCCGCATCGCCTTCATCCTCGATAAGGTGTTGCATCGCTTCGGGCTGCACGGACAGAGCACCCTGCCGCTGATCCTCGGCGGGGTCTTCGCCGGCGGCTGCGCGGTACCCGGGGTGATGGCGACCAAGGGCATCCCCGACAATCGCGCGCGCATGGCGACCATCTTCACCGTGCCGTTCATGAATTGCCTGGCCAAGGTGCCACTCTACACGCTGCTGCTCGGGATCTTCTTCGTCGAGCACAAGTCGCTGATGATGTTCTACATCTCGACCATGACCATCATCTTCGCGCTGCTCGTGTCCAAACTGCTGACCAAGACCGTGCTCAGTGGTCATGAGACCTCGCCGTTCGTGATGGAATTGCCGCACTACCATCTCCCGACCTTCAACGGCGTTGCGCGTCGTGCGATCGAGCGCACCTGGCAGTACATCAAGAAGGTCGGCACCGTGGTGTTGGCCGTTGCCGTGGTGGTGTTCGTGCTGCTGCACCTGCCGGGGCTGCCGGAGGAGCGCAAGGCACACTTCCAGCAGGAGGCCGAGGCAGCCATCGAGCGCTTCGATCAGGCCATGGCCGACAATCCCTATCGCGAGATCGCTACCGGTGCCAACCTGGTGCCGCTGATCAACTATTACACCGACTACAAGCGCGCCAAGCTGAACGCATCGGGTGCGGCGGGCTCGCAGCGAGTCACCGAGAAGTTCCAGGCGCGCAATCCGGACTTCCTTCCGCTGGTGACGCGGGGTGGCGATCGGGACGCGAAACAGGCAAACCGCGCGTTGCGCACGCTCGCACGCGATCGGCAGAAGCTGCGTCTGCAGATGCGCGAGGAGCGCATCACGCACTCGATCCTCGGCTCCATCGGCCGCAGCATGGAGCCCATCACCCAGTTCGCTGGCTTCGATTGGAAGATCAATGTCGCGCTGCTGGCGTCCTTTGCCGCGCGTGAGAGCAGCGTCGCCACGCTCGGCGTGCTGTTCCAGCAAGGCGATGACGAGAACCAGACCCTTGAGGAGCGCATGGGGCAGGAGACCCGCGAGGCGGGTGCAACCGCATTGCTGGCGGTGTCGATGATCCTGTTCTTTGCCCTGTATCCGCCCTGCCTAGCCACCACCATCATGGTCAAGATGCAGACCGGCTCCTACAAGTGGATGGCCTTCTCGATCATCTTTCCGACCATCCTCGGTCTGACGGTGGCGAGTGCCGTCTACAGTATTGGCATGGCGGTTGGCGCCAGCGGCATCGAGGCCATGTCGGCGGTCTATTGGGGCGCCTTCTTGCTGCTGCTGATCGTCGGTCTGCTCAGTGACCGCAAGGCGAGCCGGCTGCTGCGGCAGCGGTTATCGCCAGGTTAGGGACCTCGCCTGGCCAAGAGGTGAAGCGCGGGGTGGCGAGTCCGCCACGCCATCTGGATCTGAACGCAGAGGTGATGAGACATGGCCGAGCCCGACCAAGATGCGCAAGAAGCACAACCAGCGAAGCCAGAGAGCCTGCCAGAGAGCCTAGTGGCTCAGGCAGAGCCTGGGCGGGACGCCGAGGCGCTGGTCCAGACCTCGCCGCCCTTGACCCTGGTCGACGCCGGGATCATCGCGCTGATCCTGGGCCTGGCACTTTGGTACCTCTACCGACAGTTCTGGCGTAAGCGCAGCGCGTGCGGGGGCTGTGCCAAAGGCGGTGATGGCGGCTGCGCGGTCAGCCGCTCCATTGCCAAGTCTGAAGACCAGGGGCCTGCGACAACCTGCGTCCCGGTCGATGCCATCCGCAAGCGCTCCTGATGAAGGCCCGAGATGAAGGCCTAAGATGAAGGCCCAATATCAAGGCAGGGAGCTGACGGCAGCGAGATGAGCGCAGCGATTCGGGTCGAGCACCTCGCGCATCGTTACGGCCGACGCTTCCTCTATCAGGACCTGAGCTTCGCGGTTCCGGAGGGTAAGGTCGTCGCCTTGCTCGGCAAGAACGGGGTCGGCAAGACCACCCTGATCCGGCTGTTGATGGGCTTCCTGCGGCCGAGCGCCGGGCAGTGCCGGGTGCTCGGCGAGCCGTCGCATGCGCTCTCCCCGGCGACGCGGGCGCGCATCGGGCTGTTGTTCGAGGGCCATCTGGCCTACGACTTCATGAGCATCGCGCAGATCGAGCGCTTCTATCGGCCATTCTATCCGCGCTGGCGGCGCGAGCTGTACTACGATCTGGTCGATCGCCTCGGGCTGTCGCATGACCACAAGATCGGCAACATGTCCTGCGGCCAGCGCTCGCAGGTGGTGCTTGGGCTGATCTTCGCCCAGGACCCGGACCTGATGATCCTCGACGACTATTCGATGGGGCTCGATGCGGGCTATCGACGGCTATTCCTGGATTATCTGCGGCACTTCTTGGAACAGGGCGGCAAGACCGTGTTCGTTACCTCGCATGTGGTTCAGGATATGGAAGCGCTGGTCGATGACGTGATCTTCCTGCAGCGGGGCGGCGCGTTGAAGCAACTGCCGCTGGCCGATTTCCGCCGCAGGTTCCGCTGCTTCGGTTTCCAGATCGACGGCGACGCGCCGCCGCGGGCCGACGGGGTGATCGAGAACGTCGACCTGCACGGGCGCTTGCCCTGTCTCTACACCTTCGCGGAGTCCGAGCAGCTTGCGGCGCACCTCGAGACGCACTGGCCGCAGATCCGGCTCGGCGACGAGCAGCCGCTGACGCTCGAGGATGCGTTCATCGGCCTGACCGGGAAGTACTGAGAACGGGACGTTCCGCGAAGGGGTATTGGCCATGATGGTGTCTGCAATCTTCCTAAAAGAGTGGCTCAAGGTCCGCTGGGTCTGGCTGGGCCTGGCGGTGCTGCATATCGGGACGCTGGTCTACCTCTACCTCGCGATGCGGCACCAGTTTCGGGTCGAGCACTCGGAGATGATCTGGTACTGGGCGTTCGAATTGCGCCGGCTGCTGTACGAGCCGGTCCAGTCTCTGCCGCTGATCACCGGCGTGCTGATCGCCGCCGCGCAGTTCGGCCCGGAGATGATCGGCGGGCGCTTTCGGTTGTCATTGCACCTGCCGCTGCGCGGCGACCTGCTGGTCTGGAGCTGGGTCGCCTTCGGCGCGCTGATGGGGGCGGTGCTGGCACTGCTCGATGCACTGGCGCTGTATTGGATCGTCGGCCGCTGGTTTCCGCATGAGGCAGCTGTCAGCGCCGTGCTCACGGCCGTGCCCTGGCTGCTCGGCGGCTGGATCGGCTATTTCGGCGCGACCTTGGCATTGCTGGAGCCGGCGGCACCGCGCCGCCTGATCTATCTCGGGCTGAGCGCGGCCTTTCTCGCCTTGCTGTTCCAGCACCGCGGTTATCAGGAGTACGATCAGGTGCTGCCGGTGCTGATCGCGATCGCGCTGCTGTTCGTCCCGGCGGTGATCCTGCCCGCGCACCGCTATCGCCACCGGAGCTGAATCATCGTGACGGCTCGTCTCGCCCGCTGGTCCTTGCTATTGCTGACCGTCTTCCTGCTCGCGGTCTGGTGGCCGCTGCTCAAGGGCCTGCTGTTCGAGTACCGCTACGGCAAGACCGACCTGTTCTACAGCTCGGTGATCGAGCGCTTCGTCTACAAGGAGCTGCTCGGCGAGGGCCATCAGTTCATCTACCGCGACCAGGACGGCACCGATTACGACCGCGAGACCTTCGAGACCCTGATCCCGTTCATCTACTACAAGAACATGGAGCTGTGGGGGAGATTGCCGCTGAGGCTGGCGGGGCAGACGTTCGACAAGGCGCAGATCCAGGCCGAGCGTCAGGTGCTCGAGCTCGAGCCGCTCGAGCTACCGGGCCACGCGCCGCGCATCCAGCTGTTTCCGCTGCTCGAGGCCAATCCCGGCCGGGCGCGGCTGCGCTTCCCGGAGGACATCATGCGTCCCGGTGAGCGGCTGACCTTCATCAACAGCGATGCGAACCGCATCGACCCCGAGCTGACCGCGCGCTTCACTGAGGCACTGAGCGAGGCCGGATTCGGCTGGCCGGTGCAGGCCAGCTTCGGCCGGGTCTCGATCCTCAAGGCGTTCGATGCCGGGTATTTCCGGCTGGATCGCACGGGTGATCTGTTCCAGCTTCGCCGCGTCGATGGTTTGCCAGAGGTGACGCCGGTGCCGCTGCCCGAGGGCCTCGCGGTGCGTCATCTGAAGGTGGCCGAGAACAAGCGCGGCGACTATCTCGGTTTGATCCTGAGCGAGGATGATCGGCTCTTCCTGCTCGCTCAGGATGAGGATCGACGCACCGCGGTCGGGCTGATCCCGCTCGTGCTGCCGGGCTACGATCCGGAGACGATGGAGCTGAAGATCCTGTTCAATCCGCTCTATCGCA
>NZ_JBUDPI010000064.1:0-13959 GCF_054919635.1 Halochromatium sp.
GCCGGTGTCTCAGCCGGTGTCTCAGCCGCGGACCCGGCCGAGCCTTGAGCTGGGGTTTCGCGCGGACCTTCAGCGACGGGCTCTGCCAGTAACGGCGTCGCCAGCACCCAGCCCAGTAGGGTTGCGCCAGTGCGCAGCCTGGTTCGATTCATCGTCTCCTCCTGTGCGCCGTCGAGACCGCGAACCGACTGCCACGGCAAGGCTCGATTGGCGCGATTGGTGTTGGCTCGATATCGGGCTGAGCCCCCCGCAGGGCCGACCACGAGCACCCAGTATAGCGCTGACCAGCCGCTCTCAGCCCGGCCCAATGCAGGGTACGAGCAGGCCGAAGTTATGCACAGGGGAAGCCCTCAACGACGGCCTCAAACGGCGATTGCGGTAAAGATATCCACAGCCTGCACACAAGACGCCGATAGGCTTAGTCGCAACTAAACCACAAGATATGGTGGTTGACACCCCCCTTGATACGTATATATTGATGACAACCAAGGTATCTGACTCATCGACCGCTGTTGCCATATCAGTGGTCAATTGCTGTGACGGCCGGCGACAACGGCCCGCCTCTGATACCGCGACCAAATCGATAATGCGGCCAGGGCTTCAACACCGCTGACGCTGAGCCGCAACCCAAACCCTGATCGCCAAGCTCGAACTGCGTACCAGTGAGAACCCTGTTCGGTGTCGACCGGACGCCAGCGACAACCGAAAAGCACCACACAACATCCATCGAGGACAGCACTATGGCCGCCGCCCCCGCGAAGACTGATGCAACAGCAGACGTCGTGCATCGACCCAGCGTCGAGCCTGAGGCTCGGCACACCACGTCGACCAGCGTCGCTGCACTGAGCCCGAGCAGCGAGGTTGCGAGCCATCGTCCGGGGCAGGTCCAGGTCATCCGCCGCAACGGCAAGGTCACCCATTTCGATCCGAGCAAGATCAAGGTCGCCATGACCAAGGCCTTCATTGCGGTCGAGGGCAGCGGCGCGGCTGCCTCTAGCCGCATCCATCATCTGGTCGACGAGCTTGCCGAGCAGGTGGTCTCGGCGCTCACCCGCCGTCTGCCGGGTGGCGGCACCGTCCATATCGAAGATATCCAGGATCAGGTCGAGCTCGCGCTGATGCGTGCCGGTGAGCACAAGGTGGCGCGGGACTATGTGATCTATCGCGACGCCCGCGCCCGTGAGCGCGCCGAAAAGGCCGCCAGCGCGACGACCACAGCGACTGTTGAAGCCACTGGACTCAACGTCACCCTCGCCGATGGCAGCACGCGGCCGCTGGACGTCGAGCGTCTGCGCCGACTGGCGCGCGAGGCCGCTGCAGGGCTTGAAGGGGTTGATGGCGAGGTGATCATCACCGATACGCTGCGCAACCTGTTCGATGGGGTCAAAGAGGCCGATGTCGGCCAGGCATTGGTGATGTCGGCACGCGCGATGATCGAGCGCGAGCCGGCCTATAGCCAGGCCGCGGCGCGGCTGCTGCTCGATGTGATGCGGCGCGAGGCGCTGAGCGAGCTGGGGATGGCGGTCGGGGTCGAGACCCAGGCCGATCTCGCCGAGCGCTATGTCGATTATTTCAGCGCCTATATCAAGACCGCCGGCGATCTGGAGCTGCTCGACAAGCAGCTTGGGCGTTTCGACCTGGCTCGGCTCGGCGCCGCGCTCAAGCCTGAGCGCGATCTGCAGTTCACCTATCTGGGCCTGCAGACACTCTACGATCGCTACTTCATCCATACCGCCGAGGGGCCGCGAATCGAACTGCCGCAGGCCTTCTTCATGCGTGTCGCGATGGGCCTGGCGATCAACGAGATCGACCGCGAGGAGCGCGCGATCGAGTTCTACGAGCTGTTGTCCTCGTTCGATTTCATGAGCAGCACGCCGACCCTGTTCAACTCCGGTACGTTGCGCCCACAGCTCAGCTCCTGCTATCTGACCACGGTGCCGGACGATCTCGATGGCATCTACGGCGCCATCAAGGACAACGCGCTCCTGAGCAAATTCGCCGGTGGTCTCGGTAACGACTGGACCCGAGTACGCGGCATGGGCGCTCACATCAAGGGCACCAATGGCAGGAGCCAGGGTGTGGTGCCGTTTCTGAAGGTTGCCAACGATACCGCCGTCGCCGTCAATCAATGCTTTGCGTCCGAGACCACCGTCTTCACTGCCAATGGCCCCAAGGCGATTGCGGATGTGAAGGTCGGCGATCTGGTGCTCGGTCAGCGCGGGCGCTACCGCGAGGTCAGCGAGCACTTCGTCTACGCGCAGCAGGATGCGCCCATGGTCCAGGTGCGGATCAGGCATTCGGTGAATGATCTCAAGGTCACTGCGGGTCATCCCTTCTGGGCCATCCCAGGCGTGCCGGCGGAACAGTCGATCGAGCGCACCCTGAATCAGATCGAGAACGGTCGCTATCGGCCTGACTGGGTGGAGGCTGGCTCGCTCAGTGCCGGTGACTATGTCGCACAAGTCATCCCAAGCGAGGTGGTGCCTGTTGAAGGGCTGACCGAGGACGATGCGCGCTTCTATGGCATCCTGCTCGGCGATGGGCATCTGACCAGAGGTCGGGAATTCGGGGTCTCTGGCAATCCCGCCTCTGATGGCAATTATCTGCAGTTCGTGCGCGAGTATCTTGACGCACGCGGCATCCACTTCTGGGAAAACCGCCGCGGTGGCACCTATCTGCAGATCAAATGGTCCGTCGGCCGTGGCCTCGCCCGCTGCGCGACCACCGGGCGCTGGGTCGGCGAGGATCTCGCGCATCTGCCCTTCACCGAAGAAGACCTGTACGACGCCGCCCGCAACAAACGCATCGCTCGGCGCTTCAGCCATTTGCCGCCCCGGCAGACGCTAGCACTGATCCAAGGGCTGCTCGAGACCGATGGGGGGATCAGCCGGGGCAAGGAGATCTACTTCACCAGCAGCTCAGCGCCGCTCGCCGAAGGGCTGCGCTACCAGCTGTTGCGTCTCGGCATCCCCTGTGCTGGCCAATACCGCGAGCGTGCCGGCGACCATCAGGGCACTCGGTCAGACGGCAGCGTGATCGCCTTCACTGGGGTCACGCGCGCCTTCGATCTGCGCATCCCGGCCGACCCGCGCATCGCTGCGCTGGTTGGTGCGCCCGCGCTGACTAAGCACAACTGGTTCCGGCTCGGCAACTGGCTGTTCACCCGCGTCAAGGCGGTCGAGCCGATCACGCCCGTGGCGGAAGTCCACGACCTCAAGGTCGAGGGCGATGAGAGCTACATGACCGCCGCGGCCCTGGTGCACAACGGCGGCAAGCGCAAGGGCGCGGTCTGCGCCTACCTCGAAACCTGGCACATCGATATCGAAGAATTCGTCGAGCTGCGCAAGAACACCGGTGACGATCGCCGCCGCACCCACGATATGAACACCGCCAACTGGGTGCCGGATCTGTTCATGAAGCGCGTCGCCGAGGATCAGCACTGGACCCTGTTCTCGCCCGACGAGACCCCGGACCTGCATGACTTGACTGGTCAGGCGTTCGAGCAGGCCTATCTCGGCTACGAGGCGCGCGCCGAGCGCGGCGAGCTGAAGGTGACCAAGCGCATCAAGGCGGTCGACCTCTGGCGCAAGATGCTGGCGATGCTGTTCGAGACAGGCCACCCCTGGATCGCGTTCAAGGACCCCTGCAACCTGCGCTATACCAATCAGCATGTCGGGCAGGTGCACAGCTCCAACCTTTGCACCGAGATCACCTTGCACACCAACGACCAGGAGATCGCGGTCTGCAATCTGGGCTCTGTGAACCTGGCCGCGCATGTGACCGAGCGCGGGCTCGACACCGCCAAGCTGCGCAAGACCGTGCGCACGGCGATGCGCATGCTCGACAACGTCATCGACTACAACTTCTACAACGTGCCGCAGGCGCGCAATTCCAACCTGCGCCACCGACCTGTTGGGCTCGGC
The DNA here is from genome assembly GCF_054919635.1 of Halochromatium sp. Taxonomy (NCBI): domain Bacteria; kingdom Pseudomonadati; phylum Pseudomonadota; class Gammaproteobacteria; order Chromatiales; family Chromatiaceae; genus Halochromatium; species Halochromatium sp. The sequence goes on from NZ_JBUDPI010000064.1 coordinate 3,924, forward strand.
CTGATGGGCTTCCAGGATGCGCTCTACGAGCTGCGCATCCCTTATGCCAGCCAGGACGCGGTGCGCTTCGCCGATCACAGCATGGAGGCGCTGAGCTACTACGCGATCGAGGCCAGCACCGAGCTGGCCGCCGAGCGCGGGCGCTATCAGAGCTTCGATGGCAGCCTCTGGAGCCAGGGCGTCCTGCCGATCGACAGCGTTCAGCGACTGGCTGAGGGCCGCGGCGGCTATCTGGAGATCGACACCAGCACCACCCTGGACTGGAACGGCCTGCGCGAACGGGTAACGACGATCGGCATGCGCAACAGCAATTGCCTGGCCATCGCGCCGACCGCGACCATCAGCAACATCGTCGGCGTCAGCCAGTCGATCGAGCCGACCTATCAGAACCTGTTCGTCAAATCGAATCTCTCGGGCGAGTTCACCGTCGTCAACCCCTACCTGGTGCGCGATCTCAAGGCGCTCGGGCTCTGGGACAGCGTCATGGTCAGCGACCTCAAGTACTACGACGGCAGCCTGCAGCAGATCGATCGCATCCCCGATGAGCTGAAGGAGCTCTACGCGACCGCCTTCGAGGTCGACCCACGCTGGCTGGTCGAGGCCGGCAGCCGACGCCAGAAATGGTTGGATCAGGCGCAGAGCCTGAACCTCTACATGAGCGAGCCGAGCGGCAAGAAGCTCGACAATCTCTACAAGCTGGCCTGGGTCCGTGGACTGAAGACTACCTATTACTTGCGTTCGATGGGCGCCACACACGTCGAGAAGTCGACCATGGCGGATTCAAGCCGAGCGAACCGCCTCTCGGCCGTCGGCGGCGCCTATCAGTCACCGGGAAAGGCGAAGTCGAACGGTGGCGGCAAGCCCGCCGACACAACGCCTAAAGCCTGCTCGATCGATGATCCAGAGTGCGAGAGCTGTCAGTGATCGATAAGACCGCGTTCAGGGATGAAGTAGGAGCGAAACGATGACCAAGATGACGAAGAAGACCTGGATTCTAGGCCTCGTTCTTATCGTCGATGTGACCTCGGCACTGGCCATCGATATCGGCCCGGTCGAGGTGTCGCATCAGGACGGCCTCGTGCGACTGGAACAGAACGGCCCCATGGTCGAGATCGCGGCTCGGTTCCCGACGCTGGACGATCCAGTCCCAAACACGGCGGCGAACCCAAGAGCTGCGGTGGAAGCGGCGAATCGATTCGTCGAGCAGCAGGTCCTAGGCCAAGTCGACGAATTTCGCGATGAGTACCAAACCTTGCTCGCAGACAACGACGGCGAACACCTCGGCCCGCCCTGGGGACTTTCGATCAACGGCGAGCTGCTCTATCAAGGCCCAACCTTCTGGACCATCGATCTCGAGACCTACCGCTTCACCGGTGGCGCCCATGGCGGAACCGAGAACCGAGCCTTGGTCCTGAGCCGCAAGACCGGTGAGCCGATCCCGGTGTCAGCGCTCTTCAGGCCCAACAGCAACTGGCTGCAGCGCCTGTCCGATGCGAGCTACCAGGCGCTGCTCCAACGCGAGCAGTTCGAGCCGGATGACGACTGGCTGATGCGAGGCACGGCGCCCGAGCCGGAGAACTACCAAACCCTGCTTCCTATCAAGGAGGGCATCGAGGTGGTCTTTGGTCAGTATCAAATTGGCCCATACGTCATCGGCATCTCGCGCCTACTGCTGCCCTACTCGGAGCTCAGTGCCGTTCTGAGCCCAACACTGTTTCCCCAGCAGGAGCACCAAGCTAATGACGAACGCTAACGAGAGTGGAGGCCACAAGCGGGGTCAACATGACGAGCTGCCGACCGACGAGCAAGACCCGATCCTGAGCTGGCTGCATCGAGTGATGCGATCCGCCGCGTATGTGCTCGCCATCGCGATGGTCTTCGTCATCCTGGTTGGCGTGCTCAGTGTCATTCACACCGTCTACCTCAACCTCATCCAACCGCCCTACTTCTTGATCCCGGACATCATCAAGACCTTCGGCGCGTTTCTCGCGGTGCTGATCGCCTACGAGATCTTCTCGAACATCCGGCTCTACATCCGCTCTGATGTCTTTCCGATGAAGCTCGTCGTCGCGACCGCGATCATGGCCATCGCGCGAAAGATCATCATTCTCGACATGGCCGAGTACAGCGCCCTCGATCTCATCGGCATGGGTCTCATCGCGGTGGGTCTCGGCATCACCTATTGGCTGATCTCGCTCGCTGACCGCGATACCGACGCCAAAGACCTGCCGCCTGTCGCGGCCAGCGCGCTCTTGCCCGGCAGCAAAGCCAACGAGAAGAAGGACTAATCGAACACAGGCAGGGCCGGCGCTTGCTTGGCCCTGTGGCCCCGATATCCACCACAACGGAGCATCCGATATGCTGAACTGGGATGACCCCCTTGCCAATGCGCGCCCAGCTCCTAATGAACGCAGGCATCGGCCCTTGCCAGATACCGACGCCCATTCAGAGACCCAGCCCGACGTTGAGCGCTTGCTCGATGCGCGCTACGACAACGACGCCGACGGTGAGGATCAAGATCATGACTTCGCTCTTCCCGGCAGTGCCGCCTCGACAGGCCAAGGAGAGAACAAGCTCGCCCGTCCCGGCCAAGGCCTCGTCTCCAACGCCGACCTCATGGCGACTGCTGGCAGCGCGCCGGTGGTCAACCCAAACCCTGGCCCGGCACAGCCGGCACTGATCGACGAGAAGCCGGATCGTTCAAAGCCTAGCGCCCAGGCGTTTGACCCCAATGCCGAGGGCGGCGCGACCGGTCTCGAGAGCCTAGAGCTCGGCGCCGGACGCATCCGCGTCGACGACAAGCGCATCATCAACTGCCACGCCGATCTCAACCAGCTGGTGCCCTTCAAGTACGACTGGGCCTGGCAGAAGTATCTCGACGCTTGCGCCAATCACTGGATGCCGCAAGAGATCAACATGAATGCCGACATCGCGCTCTGGAAGGACCCGAACGGCCTCACCGACGACGAGCGCACCATCATCAAGCGCAACCTCGGCTTCTTCTCGACCGCCGACTCGCTAGTGGCCAACAACCTGGTGCTCGCGGTCTATCGCCACATCACCAATCCCGAGTGCCGCCAGTACCTGCTGCGCCAGGCTTTTGAGGAGGCACTGCACACCCACGCCTATCAATACGTGGTCGAGTCCTTAGGGCTGGACGAGGGCGAGATCTTCAACATGTACCGCGAGGTGCCCTCGGTCGCGCGCAAGGCCGAGTGGGCGCTGCCCTACACCCAATACTTGGCTGATCCGCATTTCCATACAGGCACGCAAGAGAACGATCAAAAGCTGCTCCGCGAGATGGTCGCCTTCTACATCATCTTTGAAGGCATCTTCTTCTACGTCGGCTTCGTGCAGGTGCTGAGCATGGGGCGGCGCAACAAGATGACCGGCACCGCCGAGCAGTTCCAGTACATCCTGCGCGATGAGTCGATGCACATGAACTTCGGCATCGACGTGATCAACCAGATCAAGATCGAGAACCCGCATCTGTGGACCGACAGCTTCAAACAGGAGCTGATCACCATGATCCGCGACGCGGTGCAGCTCGAGGCGGACTATGCTCACGAGACCATGCCTCGCGGCGTGCTCGGACTCAACGCACCAATGTTCGAGGAATACCTGCAGTTCATCGCCAACCGCCGCTGCGCGCAGATCGGCCTGCCCGAGCAATACCCAGGCGTCAGCAACCCATTCCCATGGATGTCCGAGGTGCTGGACCTGAAGAAGGAGAAAAACTTCTTCGAGACCCGCGTCACCGAGTATCAGACCGGGGGCGCGCTGAGCTGGGACTGAACCGCTGACAAGCAATAGCCGCCCTCCTACTAAGCGGCCGGTCGTTATTCAAGATCAGGGATGATCTGGTGACAGCGAGTTCGACGATGTGGGACGGCTCCTCTCCGATCGGGCTCTGGGATCAGGACAGGTCAGCCGCTAGAGGCATCGCCTGTCATCAGGCAAAATGATCTGAGCCCAGCATCAGCTGTTGGGGTCGACTCGGGCTGCATCGAGCCGAATACCTATCGGACCGCGCGGCATCCAGACCTCGACGACCTGACCACCGCGACGGACCTGAACCGGAACCAGCTCACCGCGTTCTCCGGCACTGGTTGCGGAGCGCAGGTCGTTGAAGTCCAGCACCAGTTCATCGCCGTAGCGCTCGATGATATCGCCGGGCATCAGACCACTCTGATCGCCAGCGGAGCCGGCAATCACCGAATCGACACTGACACGGTTCGTCTCCCCAGTCTCGTAGAGGTAACGGTCGTAGGCCTCGACATCGAGCTCGTCGCGAAGCGATACGCGCTCGGCGTTCAGCGCACGTAGCTCCTCGCGGTAACGGTCGGTCCCCAGCCAGCCCTCACGCAACGCCTGATCGCGCAGCTCCAGCCGGTCCAGCTCGACCTGTGAGCGACGCCAGAGGATCTCGTCGGCCGTGCCAGCAGGGACACCAACACGGACGAGGGCATTGCGCTGCTCCTGTGGTGTCCGGGGCCGCGCTGCATCCGTCCGCTCATTGGTTGAGACATCGTCCGCTATGGGCGCTGGGCGGCGCTCCAAGCTCACCACTCGCTGCTGCAGCGCGACCAGATCCGCTTGCATCCGACCCCACCCCTGCGAAAGCTCATCCAGGCGCGCCAAAAAGGCTTGTTGCGCCTCGGGCGCTATCAACGTCTGCTCGGGCTCAGCAGCGTCGGGATCGCCATCAGAAGCGAGGGAGGCCCCGTCTGCTGTCACCTTGAGTGCTGAGTCGACGGCGGTGGTGGAATCCGACGCAGGCGTCGGCGTACCAGACCCCTCGACCGCGACAGGCACCGTCTCGGTGTCAGTTGGGTCGACCTCACCCGAGACGACCAAGGCACCTGTCGCCACGCCAATCGAGAAGGTCAACGCCGGAGCCAGCGTGGCTCGCAGCCAGTGTCGTTTGGTCATCAGCAGCTCTCTCAAGTCTTGATCAACGGCGCTCCGTCGGCAGCGCCTTGCCACGCCACCTTAGTCGCTCGCTGGCGCCTTGCGTTCCAGAGACCAGGAGGAGAAACCGGAGATTCTGCGGATTAACGCCGGTCGTTCGCCCCCCAAGAGGCATTGCAACCTACAAATGACGCCGATAAACGCAGCGAGCTAAAGAGACTTCTAGGCTGCTACTCACCCCGACCTGAGCTTTAGGGACGCCTTGCATCGAGGCGGTCCAATAGCACCTCCAGCACCCGCGCCGTCTCCTCATAGCGCACAGTCGATACGGCGAGCATCTGCTCCGCGCTCTGCACGAAAGGTCCTGGCGTCAGCTCGTCAGCACAATGGCTGCAAAGGGTGCGGAGGCTCGTCGGCGTCATCTCGAGATGAAATTGCAGGCCTAGAATGCGCCCCTCGACCAGAAAGCCCTGCTGTGTGCAGGCCTCGCTCTCCGCGAGATGAAGGGCGCCAGGTGGCAGCGCGAAGGTATCACCGTGCCAATGCAGGACCTGCAGCTCAGCGGGAAGATCCTCGCAGAAGGGATGCGCGCGCGCCGCTTCAGTCAGTCTGACCGGAAACCAACCGATCTCCTTGTCTGGATTCCGGCCCACCGGCGCGCCAAGGGCCTCGGCAATCAGCTGCGCGCCGAGACAGACGCCAACCAGCGATCGGCCGGCGTCGATCGCCGCTCGAATCAACTGCTTTTCTGCCTTTAGCCACGAGTACTGCTGCTCATCGCCGACCCCCATGGGACCACCCATCACGACCAAGCGATCGAAGGCATCGAGCTCGGGCAACGCGTCGCCGGCGAACAGATGGCTGAAGGCAATGGGGTGACCTCGGCTCTCAGCCCAGTCGGCGATCTGAGCCGGCCCTTCAAACGGCACATGCATCAGGCAGTGAGTCTTCATCGCAGTCTGCTCGGCTTGACAGGGGTTGAGACCAGGGACTGAGACCAGAGGTTGACACCAGCCGGTTGAATCAAGGCGTTGGGCGGCAGGAGCGAGATTGTCGCTCAGGCCGCTGCCAGTGCCTGCTCCAAATCGGCAACGATGTCATCGATGTGCTCGATACCGATCGACAGCCGCACCAGATCCTCGCTCACCCCAGCACCCGCGAGCTCCTCCGGCGAGAGCTGGCGGTGCGTGGTGGTGGCGGGATGGCAGGCCAGGGTCTTGGCATCACCGATATTGACCAAGCGCACCGCGAGCTTGAGCGCATCGATGAAGCGCGCACCGGCCTCGCGGCCTCCCTTGATCCCGAATGAGAGGATCGAGCTGGCCTTGGCTCCATCCATGTATCGCTCGACCAACGGATAATCCGGGCTGTCGGGCAGGCCGGCGTAGCGCACCCACTCGACCTTAGCCTGGCCCTTCAGATACTCCGCCACCGCGATCGCGTTCTCACAGTGGCGGTCCATGCGCACTGGCAGGGTCTCGATGCCCTGCAGGATCAGGAAGCTGTTGAACGGCGAGATGGCACTGCCCATGTTGCGCAACGGCACAACGCGAGCGCGACCTATATAGGCCGCCGGCCCGAGCGCCTCGGTGTAGACCACGCCATGGTAAGAGACATCGGGCTCGTTGAGCATTGGGAAGCGCTCGGCATGCTCGGCCCAAGGAAACTGGCCGGAGTCAACGAGCACACCACCGATGGTGGTGCCATGACCGCCCATATACTTGGTCAGCGCGTGCACGACGATGTCCGCCCCATGCTCGAACGGTCGACACAGGTAAGGGCTGGGCACGGTGTTATCGCAGATCACCGGCACCCCTTGGCCATGGGCGAGGTCCGAGATCGCCTTGAGGTCGGCGACGTTGCCGGCCGGATTGCCGATCGATTCACAGAATACCGCCTTGGTCTTGGCATCGATGTGAGCCGCCATGGCATCGATATCGTTCGGCTTGACCAGCCGCACCTCGATGCCGAGTCGCGGCAGCGTGTGCGCGAATAGGTTGTAGGTGCCGCCATAGAGCGTCGAGCTAGCGATGATATTGTCGCCGGCCTGCGCCAGGGTAAAGATCGAGTTGGTCACCGCCGCCATCCCTGAGGCCAAGGCCAAGGCCCCGACCCCCCCTTCCATCGCCGCGACGCGCTTCTCAAGCACATCGCTGGTCGGATTCATGATGCGCGTGTAGATGTTGCCCGGCACCTTGAGGTCGAACAGGTCAGCCCCGTGTTGGGTATCGTCGAAGGCGTAACTGGTGGTCTGGTAGATTGGGGTCGCGACGGCCTTGGTCGCAGGGTCCGGCTCGAAGCCGGCATGGATGGCGAGTGTCTCGAGCTTCATCGTCTCCTCCTCGGGTGCAGCTTGGCTGTACGCTTGTTTCTGGTGCAAAGGGGGCGCGGGGTGGATAGCATAGCCGAATGCGCTGGTAATCCCATCACAGCAAGAGGCCAGCGCCTACGACAACTCTCGGAGGACACGATGGTCGAGATCAAGCATAAAGAGACGGGCGATGTATTGGCTAGGGTCGACGGCGATTCGTTGGTCGGCGCCGATCTACGTGACATGCGGCTGAATGGCGCTGATCTGCAAGGGATGGATCTGAGCGGCGCCAATCTTGAGTTCAGCGATCTGGTCGGCGCCAATCTGCAGGCCGCAACACTGACGGGCGCCAACCTACGCAGTGCCCATCTGAACGACGCTAACCTCAAGGCGGCGAATCTGGCCAAGGTGCGCGCAGGCACGGAACGCCCAGCCAATGTTGCCGTGCTCTCCGGTGCCGATCTGAGCGACGCCAACCTCGACGGTGCCGATCTGCGCAAGGCCGAGATCCGCTTCGCCAAGCTGGAAGGCGCCAGCCTGACCGGAGCCGACATGCGTGGCACCGACTTCTGCCACAGCAACCTCAGTCACGTGACCGCTGAGCGTGCGCTCTTTATTCAAGCCAATCTGCGCGAGGCCAACCTGACTGCAGCCGACCTGAGAGACAGTCATCTCAACGATGCTAATCTCGTCAACGCCAACCTCGAGCAAGCGGACCTGACCAGCAGCGAGACCAACGGTTTTACGGTACTTAACCTGGCCAATCTCGAAGGCGCAAACCTGGTTGGCGCCCGGCTTCGCAATGCCTCGGCGCAGGATGCGAACTTTCGCAACGCCAACCTGACCGGGGTCGACCTGGTAGGCGCGGTGCTCGGCGGCGCCATCCTGCGCGGCGCGATCGTCACCAACGCCGACTTCCAGGGAGTTCAATTGGCCAGCGTCACCATGGAGTTCGCCAATTTCTCGGAGGCTAAGAATGCCGAATTCCCGAGCTACAAGAAGAACTTGCGCTAAGACGGCGACCGAATAGGGCCGTCCAATAGCGCGAGATCCTTCAGCACAGATCGCGCTGAGCAAGGCCCCAGGAGAACAGCAACTGGGGCTCCGCAACGGGGGCTCGATCAACAGCATAGCGGCCCCATATCCTCGCCAGACCCTTACAATCCACTCATCATCAACCGAGCTGAATGCGCGAGCGTTCCGGCGCCGCTTACTCAGCCAAGATGGAACCTTGCCCTATGCCCTACTTCGTCTACAAGATCACGCCCAACATGCTCTTGACCCATATCGAGACGCAAGAGCGCTATCAGGACGCCCGCGCCACCGTGCGCAACCTGCGTGCCGAGCGCGCCCAAGGCGACGACGCCGATTACCGGATGATCTTTGCCAAGCATCAGTTAGAAGCCGAGAGGCTTCTCTCCAGGCCGAAAGATAATCGCGTCATCGGCGAGGACTAGCAAGCGCGGCAAGCGCCGCTCAGGACTGCCGCGATTCCTCTTCTGCCCACAAGAACTGCAGCACCTTGCGCACATAGTTCTGGGTCTCTGGATAGGGTGGAATCTGGTTTCCGTAACGTTTGACGGCACCCTCGCCGGCGTTATAGCCGGCGAGCGCGAGTCGAAGATCGTTATCGAACAGGTCGAGCAGGAAGCGAAGGTAAGCGGCACCACCCTCGATGTTCTGGGCCGGGTCCCAGATCTCGGTGACCCGAAAACGCTCAGCCGTGCCAGGCATTAACTGCATCAGACCACAGGCCCCAGCGTGCGAGAGCGCGTCTGGCTTATAGGCTGATTCGGTGCGGATTACCGCGTGCAACAGCTCCGGCACCAGGCCATGGCGCCGAGCAGCACTTTCGATCAGTGGCTGATAGCGCTGCCGGCGCACCCACATGGAGCCACTGACCCGCTCGACCGGGCGACGCTTGTAGACCTCCGCAGCCTCAGCCTCCGCCTTCAACCGCCCCTCACGTCGGGCATCGACCTCGGCTTGCTTGCGCCGAATCGATGCCGACTGCTCCCGATTCTGCGCCGCGAGCCGTGTCGCAGTGCGCTTCCACTCAAGCTTGAGACCGGCACTGGTTAACGGTTCGTCGGAGAAAAAGACATTACCCTCTCGGTCAACGTACTTGAACACGTCCGCGCTCAGGGTGCTCGAGCCCAGCGCCACGACGAGGCCAAACACGCCGAGGCCGACAGCTGTGCACGAACGCCAGACGCCACCAGCGCCCGCCGAATCGCACGCCATCGCCGCGCGCTCAGTCACCATCGACTTTTCTCTCCACCTCTTCGACAAGGCTCCCGTGGACCCCCACAACCTCAGTCACGGCAGTGAATTGAACCATTCACGCACCCATCAAATTTAGCCAGCTCAAACGGACGCTTAACGGTTTTCGTTCATGTAGTTCAGAACATGCTAGGCCGACGTCAACTCATCGTCAAACAGCTATTGCTTTTGTCTCACCCCGGCCTATACTCAGGCCGCACAACAACATGATCGTCTTCTAGGGGGAACACTAGTGAACCGACGGATCTTCCTCGGCGCGGCCTTGGCTGTAGCGTCAACGCCGGCCTTTGCCCGCCGCCGACTCGACCAGCCTCGCGTCCTTTCCTTACATCATCTCCACACCGACGAGCGCCTGACGCTGACTTACCGCAAGGGCGATCACTACCAGCGCAGCTCACTGGCCCGACTCGATCATTTTTTGCGGGACTTTCGCACCGGCGACGTCACCACCATCGATCCAAAGCTGTTCGACCTGCTCTTCGATATCAAACAGTCGATTGGCCACGACGAGGCCGTCTTCGAGATCGTCAG
>NZ_JBUDPI010000065.1:0-13763 GCF_054919635.1 Halochromatium sp.
GGCGGTCGAACGGTCGTGAGGGTCGTAGTTTGAGCCTGCCACAGGCGCAGTCTAGAGCGTCAGTGAACCGAGGTTGGGGATGGTTCTGGATCTGGTACTCGATCTGGCACTGGCACTGGGATTCGATGTGGCGGTCGTTTAGCTATTGGCCTTGATCCGATCGTAGGCTTCCAGGGCCTCAGCGCGGCTCGATTTCAGGTCGACAACGGGCCTTGGATAGTTGCTCCCGAGCTCGACCCCGGCTTGCTTGAGCTCGGTGATCTGGGCTGCCCAAGGCTGATGAACGAGCTTGTCTGGCAGCTTGGCGAGCTCAGGGCACCAGCGCCGAACGTACTGCCCCTGAGCATCGAAGCGCTCGCCTTGGCGCACCGGATTGAAGATGCGGAAATAGGGTGCGGCATCGGCGCCGCAGCCGGCGCTCCACTGCCAGCCTTGGGTGTTGTTGGCGAGGTCCGCGTCGACCAAGGTATCCCAGAACCAGCGTGCGCCTTCTTGCCAGGGCAGGCGCAGGTTCTTGGTCAGCAGCGAGGCGACGATCATCCGCACCCGGTTGTGCATCCAGCCGGTGTGCCAAAGCTCGCGCATACCGGCGTCGACGATCGGGATGCCGGTTCGACCTCGCTGCCAGGCGTCGAGCAAGGCCTGGGTATCTTCGCGGCGCCAAGGGAAGACGGCGAAGCGCGGATTCAGCGGCTCGAGCGGCGTTTGTTGGAAATGATAGAGCAGCTGATGGCTGAACTCGCGCCAGCCCAGCTCGCGCAGATAGGGCTCGGCGACCTCAGCATCGATGTCCCTGTCGCGAATGGCGGCGAGGATCTGGTGGGGGCTGATCTCGCCGAAATGTAGGTGGGGCGACAGGCGCGAGGTGCCAGGCTCGGCTGGACAGTCACGGGCCTGGTGATAGCGCTCGATCGGGCCGTTGAGAAACCGCTCGAGCTCGGCCTGTGCGCCGGCCTCGCCTGGCCGCCAGGTCTGCTGCAGGCCCTGATCCCAGGGGATTGTCGGCCGCAGTCCAAGTGCCTCGATGGGCAGTTGCTCGAGCTGAGCGGGAAGCGGGGGCAGTGCGTCTGGCTCCGTCTGCAACCGGTTGCTCGGCCCAGACGCCGAAACACTGCGTTGTCTTGTCGTTGACCCGGTGTCCTGAGGGCTGTCTGATCCAATGTCGTTGCCATCGCCTGAGCGCGCCCTGACGTCTATAAGCATAGCCCTGAGCCGGCGCCAATAGGGGGTGAAGACGCGATAGGGCTCACCATGCCCGGTCTTCAAACACCAGGGCTCGCTGAGCAGCGCAGCATTGTGGCTGGTGCAGCTGACACCCTCGGCACGAAGGGCTTGCTTGATGGCGCTGTCGCGGGCGATCACGGCCGGCTCGTAGCAGCGATTCCAATGCACGGCGGTGGCTCCGGTCTCCCGGACCAGTTGGCGCAGGTTGGCAAGGCTCTCACCGCGACGAATGATCAGCCCACTACCCAGCCCGCGCAAGCACTGGTCGAGGGCACTCAGGCTCTGATGTTGCCACCAGCGCGAGGCCGCACCGGGTTGCCAAAGGGCCTCCTCATCGGGGGCATGAAGATAGACTGGGATGACGCGCTCACAGTGCTCGAGCGCGGCCGCGAGGGCGGGATTGTCACCGAGCCGCAGATCGCGACGCAGCCAAACAAGCGCGGTGGTGGGCATGGTCTCTCTGGGCTCCAGGCTGCTTACGATGTGAGCATTGTCGCAGGCTAAGGTGATTGCCGGAAAAGCGCATACCGAATTGCGCAGGATTTTCGGTTGCCTTCGAGGAGCGTCGCCGGGAGCATAGCGGGGCTATGTGACCAGCGCCGCGACAAAGAAGGCGAGCGAAAAGACCAGCAAGGCGGTATGAGCTTTGACAGAAATCGCCTAAGCCTAGGACGGGTGCAAGGACTGGCTCGCCTTGATTCTGTAGCTAGATCCTCGGAGACTGCGGATGGTCGCAGGTTATGGCCAGCCAGTGTGCGGCGAAGGCCTCCGATGAGAGTGGGCGGGCATAGTGATAGCCTTGCGCGAGCGAACAGCCGGCGTCGCGCAGCCAGTCGGCTTGCTCCGCGGTCTCGATGCCTTCGGCCAGCAACTCCAGGTGCAGGCTGCGGCCGAGCGCGATGATGGCCTGGGTGATCGCCTGACTGTGCGGATCAGCCGGTAGCGGGTCGACAAAGCTGCGATCGATCTTGAGCTGTTGCAGTGGCAGGCGGTGCAGATAGGCCAGCGACGAATAGCCAGTGCCGAAGTCGTCGACGGCTAGACGCACGCCGAGATGTCGTAACGCCTCAAGTGTGGCAGCGGACTGGCCTGCCTGACGCATGAGCATGGACTCGGTGAGCTCCAGCTCGAGGCGCTCCGGTTCGAGCTCATGGTGCTCGAGCATCCTCGCGATCCTGTCGACCAGGGTCGGGTCCTCGAGCTGTAGGATCGAGAGATTGACGGCTAAGCGCGGGAGCCTTTGTCCGGTCCGGTCCCAGGCCGCGAGCTGATCGAGGGCCTGGCGCAGCACCCAGGTGCCGATCTCGTGGATTAGACCCATGTCCTCGGCGATCGGGATGAACTGCTGCGGCGGTACTGGCCCGAGCTCGGCGCTGTTCCAGCGCAGTAGGGCTTCGGCCCCGATCAGCGCTCCGTCGATCAACGAGAGCTGTGGCTGATAGTGCAGCTGCAGCTCGTCACCAAGCAGGGCCTGGCTTAGGCAAGCCTCCAGGTGCAGGCGACCCAATGGGCTTTGAGTGGACGTAGCCTCGAAATATTGCACGCTCTGGCGCCCACGCGCCTTGGCTTGCTTGAGCGCGACATCGGCATGGCGCATCAGTGCATCGCCGGAGAGTCCATCGAGCGGATACACGGCGATGCCGACGCTGGCGGTTAGTGTGATGGCCTGGCCGCCGATGATCCGCCGCTCGGCGCATCGTTGCTGGAGGCCAGCGACGACATCGTTGATCGCCTCAGGCGATCCGATGGCTGGCAGGATCACGCCGAACTCGTCCCCACCCAATCGGGCGAGCGTCGCTGAGGGCTGCACGACCTGGCTTAGATCACTGGCCACCTGTTCGAGCAGCACATCGGCGGTCTCGGGCCCCAGCGACTCATTGATGACACGAAACCGATCGAGATCCACCAGCAGGATCGCCAGCTGCTCCGGTTCCCGCGTGTCGTGCTGCAACGCTTGCGTGAGGCGCTGATGGAAGTGGTTGCGGTTCGCCAGGCCGGTCAGTGGATCGTATTGGGTGAGAAACTCCACCTGCTCTTGCGTGTGGTGGAGCTGGGTGGTGTCGCTGATGACGATGACATAGCGATCGATCCGGCCGCGCTCGTTGCTGAGCGCTGTGACGCTGAGGCGCGCCCGGTACAGGGTTCCGTCTTGGCGGCGTTCCCAGCGCTCTCCCTGCCAGCGTCTGCCCCCGCTGTTGGAGGTCCGGATTGGGTTCCAGAAACCGCGATCGGTGGCACTCGCGAGCACGGTCTCCACAGGCTGTGCGCAGACCGCGGCCTCGGTGTAGCCGGTGATCTGCGTGAACGCGGGGTTCACGGTAATGATCGCGTGATCGGCGTCGGTGACGATGAGCGCATCGACCATGCTCTCGAACACCTTCGCCGCTTCGCGCAGCCGCGCTTGGGCCTGCTCGCGCTCGGTGACATCCTGAGCGGTGCCGAAGCAGCGCAGGGTGCGTCCGCTCTCATCGCACTCGGTGTGGCCCTCGGAAAACAGCCAGCGCTGCGCGCCGTCCTGTCGGAAGATGCGCAACGTAAAGGTATAGTGCTCACCGATGTCGAGCGCGCGGCGGAACTTCTGCAAGAACTCGGGCGCATCCTCGGGATGAAAGCGTTCCGCGAGGGCGTTCACGTCTGGCAGCGGTTCGTTGGGGTCGAAGCCGAAGATGCGATAGAGCTGCGCCGACCAGGTCAGCTCCGAGGTCGCGGCGATATACTCCCAATGTCCCAGCACCGCCAAGCGTTCGGCCTCGCGCAGTCGTCTGTTGCTCTCGGTCAGCGCCTGGTCGGCGAGCTTGCGCGCGTGGATGTCGGTATGGGTGCCGACGACCCGCAGCGGCTGTCCGGCTAGGTCTCGCGCGACCACCTGACCGCGCGTGTGCAGCCAACGCCAGCTGCCATCCTTGCAGCGCATGCGAATGTCCAGCGCATAGGGGCGATCCTCGCTGAGGTGCTGGTCGAGGAGCTCCCGAACCGGGGCTTGATCCTCCGGATGCAGCAACGCGATCAGTGGCTTCAAGCGCAAATCCAGCTCGTCGGGGGCGTAGCCGAGCATCGCGCCATAGCGGTCATTGACGGTCATGCAGCCGGAGGCGACATCCAGGTCCCAGAGTCCGTCATTGGTCGCTTCGAGCGTCAGGCGCAGGCGCTCTTCACGTTCCTGCAAGGCCTGCTCAGCGGCCTTGCGCTCGGTGATGTCGAGGATGGTGACGACCTGCGATCCCGGTGCCTGATCCTGTTCAATGGATGCCGCACAGAGTGTGACGTCAAGTTGGTGACCAGCCTTGTGTTGCAACCGTGTCTCCAGCCGGCCGGTTCCCTGTTGGTCGAGCCGGGTATAGAGCGCTCGGCCAACCCGCTCGTACTCTTCATCGTCGGCGTAGAGCATGCGGGTGTCGAGATGATCCAGCTCCTCAGGGGCGTAGCCGATCAGCTCGCACCAGGCCATGTTGCTTCGCAGCATCTTGCGTCTCCGGACGAAGACGATCCCAACCGGTGCGGCTTGAAAGATGGCTTCCAGTTGGGCGCGCTGCTCCTGTAAACGCTGGCGTTGTTGCGCGCTCTCCGAGCGATCGATGACGGTGCAGATGAATTCCGGCTCGGCGTTGGCCTCGCCGGGAACGGGGGCGAGGTGAAGATCGCCGATGAAGGGCTCGCCGTTGGCGCGTCGACATTCGATATCGCTGCGGTTGAAGCCGATGCTTTGTTCCGCGTCGCGCAAGGCTCGACTCAGCGCTGCACGCTCGGCTTGGGCGACAAACCGCGTGAAGACATGCTGCTGATAACCATCGCAGCGCAGCTGAAAGAGGGTCTCCGCTGCTGGATTCGCCTCGCGGATCAGGCCGCGGGCATCAAGGATCAGCGCCGCAATGGGCAATGCGTAAAAGAAGGTGCTGAAGCGTGCAAGGGCCTCTTCGAGGGCGAGACGCGTGTTGCGCAGGTCTTCGTTCTGCAGCTTGAGCTCGGTCTCTTGGATGCGCTGTTCTTCGAGCAGCGTTTGCGCATCCTGCTCATGGGCCGCAAAGTCAGCCTCGGCCTCATCGAGCCGACCGGAGAGCAAGGCCTCACGGGCGCGCTGATACAGGTCCCTCAAGTCATCCAGTGCGGGGCGCGGATCAGCCATGCCCGATCAGCTCATCGACGTGGACCGCAACGCTGCGCCCAAGCGCTGAGAGGCTGTAACCACCCTCCAGACAAGAGACGATGCGCTCATGTGCATGACGGACGGCGATCTCGCGCAGCTGGGCGGTGATCCAGGCATAGTCCGGCTCGCGCAGCATGAAGTGCGCCATGTCGTCCTCGGCATGGCCATCGAAGCCGGCGGAGATCATGATCAGCTCGGGTGCGAAGGCCTCCAGCCGTGGCAGACAATGCTCTGCCATTGCGGCGCGGAAGGCCTCACCATGGGTGCGAGACGGCAGGGGCAGGTTGATCACGTTTGGAGCCGTCGAGCCGGCGCCGGAGCCGGGATAGAAAGGATGCTGGAAGCTCGAGCAGAACAACACCCGTTCATCGCCGGTAAAGATATCCTCGGTGCCGTTGCCGTGATGGACATCGAAGTCGACGATGGCGATGCGCTTGAGTCCGTGTGCGCTCATCGCGTGCGCGGCACCGACGGCGACGTTGTTGAAGAAGCAGAAGCCCATCGAGCGTGCGCGCTCGGCATGATGGCCCGGTGGGCGCACCGAGCAGAAGGCGGCATGATGGCGATCGCTCATCACCAAGTCGACGGCCATGATCGCGGCGCCGGCGGCATGCAGCGCGGCGCTCAGAGAACCGCGCGACATCGCGGTATCGCCATCGACCCAGACGAGCACATCCTCGGCGCTGGGCGCGGCCTCGAACAGGGCATCCACATAAGCCGCATCATGCACTGCCAAGAGTTGCTCACGGCTGGCCTTAGGCGCGTCATAATGGGTCACCAGCATCTCCATGCCGGCGGCGATCATCCGATCCGAGATCGCGTGCAGGCGTTCTGGCACCTCGACATGGTGCGCGCCCATCTTGTGCTCGAGACAGTCTTGGTGAGAGATAAAGGCCAGGTTCATGGGGCGCTTACTCAAGTGCTCGGGACGGTAGTCCGAAAGCTTAATCGCTTTGTCACCGTTTTGCTTTGTTACCCGATTCGCCCCAGGAGGGGCCAGCCGATGCGACTCTCTGATGTCGACCAGCTTTTCGTCCCTGATGCCGTTGCCGTGTTTGGCGCCAGCGATCGCGAGGGCTCGGTGGGCGCCATGGTCTATCGCAACGTCCTCGCCGGTGGCTTCAAGGGGCCTTGCTATCCGATCAACCCTAAGTATGAAACGGTCGATGGTGAGCCCTGCTGGAAGGACCTTGCCGCCCTCAATAAGCACGTCGACTTGGCGCTGATTGCGACCCCGGCCGAGGCGGTACCGGGGATCTTGGATCAATGCGGTGAGTTCGGCGTGCGCGCGGCGGTGGTGCATTCGGCCGGCTTCTCGGAGCAGGGCGAGCGCGGCAGCGCGCTGCAGGAGCGGCTTGTCGAAGCGGCGCGGCGTAACCGGATTCGGATGCTGGGGCCGAATTGTCTGGGCGTGATGCGGCCTTCGCACGGACTGAACGCGACCTTCGGCAATGAGCTGCCGCGGGCAGGCAACGTCGCCTTGGTCTCGCAATCGGGGGCGGTCTGCACCGCGATGCTGGATCGCTCCGGGCCGCGCCGGCTAGGCTTCTCGGCAGTGGTCTCGCTCGGGGCTGCGGCCGATGTCGATTTCGGCGACATCCTCGACTATCTGGCACTCGATCCGCAGACCCAGAGCCTCCTGCTCTATGTCGAGGGCGTGCGTGATGCCCGCCGGTTCATGAGCGGGCTGCGGGCAGCGGCGCGGTTGAAGCCGGTGGTGGTGGTCAAGACCGGTCGGCATCCGGCTGGCTCGCGTGCGGCGCGCTCCCACACCGGTGCCTGGGTTGGCTCGCCTGAGGTGTTTCGCGCCGTCCTCGAGCGCGGTGGCGCGGTGCAGGTCGAGCGCCTGGCGCAGCTTTTTGCAGCAGCGCAGGTGTTCGGTGCCGGTCGGCGCCTGGCCGGAAATCGGATTGCAGTCATTACCAACGGCGGCGGCCCTGGCGTGTTGGCCGCGGATCGGGCGGTGGATCAGGGACTGATCCTGTCGGAGCTGAGCGAGGCGACGCGCTCGAAGCTCGGGCAGGCTCTACCGGATCATTGGTCACATGGCAATCCCGTCGATGTGATGGGCGACGGCTCGGCGCAGCGTTATCGGGATGCACTCGATGCCTGTCTGGCCGATGAGGGTGTCGATGGTGTGGTCGCGTTGATGGCGCCCTTGGCAACCAGCGATCCAACCAGTGTCGCCGGTGAGGTGATCGACGCAGCAAAGCAGACCCGTAAGCCCGTGCTGACCTGCTGGATGGGCGAGAGCCGTGTGGCCGAGGCGCAGGGGCTGTTCGCCGAGCATGGCGTGCCGCACTTTGAGTCGCCCGAGGTGGCGGTCGATGCGATGTCGTTCTTGGCTGAGCAGCGCCGCAATCGGATGTTGCTGATGCAATCGCCGGCACCGCTGTCGCAGCAACTGGGGCCGGATCTGGAGGGGGCGCGGCTGATCATCGAGGGCGTCATGGCCGAGGGTCGCAAGGTGCTCGGCACCATCGAGGCCAAGGCCGTGCTGTCGGCGTTTCGCATCAACACGACCCAAGCAGTGCTTGCGCGCTCGCCGAACGAGGCCCTGGTCGCCGCCGAGTCGCTCGGCTTTCCGGTGGTGATGAAGATCAACTCGCCGGATATCCGCTACAAGTCGGATGTCGATGGGGTGCGCCTGGGATTGAGTGATGCGCAAAGCATCCGCCGCGCCTATACCGAGCTGACCGAGCGTGCGAAGAAGCTGCGTCCGCAGGCGCAGATCCAGGGCGTGACCGTCGAGCACATGGTCCCGACCCGCGCCGCGCGCGAGCTGATGGTCAAGGTGGTGCGCGATCCGATCTTCGGCCCGGTGATCAGCTTTGGCGCCGGCGGTACCGACATGCAGGTGCTGGAGGATCGGGCGCTTGGGCTGCCGCCGCTGAACGCCTTCATCATCCAGACCATGATCGAGCACACGCGGGTGGCGCGACTGATGGGCGCCTACAGCAACATGCCGCCGATGAACCGGCAGGCGCTGTCGCGTATCCTGCAGCGGGTCTCGGAGATGGTCTGCGAGCTGCCAGAGATCATCGAGCTCGAGATCAATCCGTTGATCGGCAACGATTTGGACGTGATCGCCGTGGATGCGCGCATTCAGGTCGACTACCGGCCGCCGCAGATGCCGGTCTATGGGCACATGGCCATCCATCCCTATCCGCAGCACCTGATCGAGCATGTGCCGCTGCCGGATGGCACCGATCTGACCATCCGCCCGATCCGACCCGAGGATGCGCAGATGGAGCAGGACTTTGTGCGGGGTCTTTCCGATCAGACCAAGTATTTCCGCTTCATGCAGACCATCAAGGAGCTATCGCCAGAGATGCTGGTGCGCTTCACCCAGATCGACTACGACCGTGAAATGGCATTGATTGGGGTGATTCGGCCGCACGGCAACGAAGGCGTCGAAGAAGAGCAAGAGGTTGGCGTGGCACGTTACATGGCGCATCCGGGAGGCGATACCTGCGAATTTGCGATTGTCGTCTCGGATGCCTGCCGACGACGGGGAATTGGGGCTCGACTGATGCGCTCGCTGATGCAGAACGCCCGCAATAAAGGGCTGCGGATTATGGAGGGCGAGGTCTTGAGTGCGAATACGCGAATGCTGGCATTGGTCAAATCGCTCGGCTTTCGCATCGAGACCGACCGCAATGATCCGACCGTGAAGCTGGTGTCCAAGGTGTTGTAAGGGACGGCATCCAATGCCAGCTCCAGCCTTGCCGACGTGAATGCCATCCCTGGCGACGGTTCAGGACAATCTCAGAGGCTGTGCGCGTATAGCACCTCCACCTCACCGAGGTGGATGATGCCCGAGAAGTTGTCGAAGTACTTCTCGGCGACCTGCTTCGCGATCGTCCGGGCGACGTCCTCGTTCGCGGTGATGATCTCGATCTTGATGTTCGAGTAGGTGTCCGAGACCGGCGTTTGGCCGGGAGAAGGCGTGTTGCGGCTGCCGACGCCGGAGGCCGCCATCACGGTGTAGCCGGTCGCCCCTGCTGCGAGAATGATCTTGGTGATCTTCTTCAACAGCACGCTCTCGGTGATGATCACGAGCTTTTTGGCTTTTTGGGTCATGACTTGATACCTCTTGGTATGGATCGAGGAAACCGGATGCCAGTTGTCCATGACATCTCGGCTCCGATGCTTTGCGGTGATTGATGCTGGCGCACCCTCGAGTCTCTACAGACAGCCGGTGCGTCTCAGCAAGCACCGCATCAGGCCCCCCATCAGGCCCCAAACACCAGCTGCGCTAGACCGATGTAGAGCGGGATGCCGATTGCGATGGCGACCGGGGTACCGATACTCGTCGACGCGCCGATATAGGACGATGGGTTGGCCGTCGGGATGCCGGCACGCAACGTTGGCGGTCCGGAGATGTCGGAGCTGGACCCTGCAATGACCGCGAGTAGCACCACACCGCCGGGACTAAAGCCAGTTAGCACATGGGCGATATAGCCGAGGCCGAAGGCGATGAGCCCGTTCATCAATGGTGCGACCGCGGCGTAGACGGCGAACCAATGGGCAACGCGGCGGAGCTCGTTCAGCCGGGCATAGGCCTCGATGCCCATGATCAGCATCAATACCGATAGCAGACCACGGAAGAGCGGCTCATAGAAGCTGTCGAACACCCTGTCCGGATTGGTGAATAATCCGAGCGCGATTCCAAGGAGTAGTGCCGACAGGGCTGGACCCTGCAGGCTCTCCTTGACGATCGGCCAAATCGCTACGTTGTTACCAGAGCCATCCTTCTTTTTCAGGTAGACACTGGCGAGCACGATGGCCAGGACCAGCGCCGGGATGTCCATGAACGGATATAGCGCGACGGCCCAGGGCTCATAGCTGATGCCATCGGACTCCAGGACTACAGTCCCAGCGGCGAGCGTCGACCCGCTAACGGCCCCGAATAGGCCAGCGGTTGCGATCCCATCCTCAGTTCGGATGCCGGGAAGCATGGCGAGCGTATAACGGCCGATCACGACGATCAGGCAGCCCATGACTACCGCGAAAAACGCCGGGAGCAGCATCGCCCCAAGGTCCGCCTCGCCGATGGCCATGCCGCCCTTTAGACCCACCTTCAACAGCAGCATAAAGACGATGAATTTATAGATGGCATCGGGGATCGTTAGCCGTGAGCCGAGCGCGGCGATCAGAATGCCTCCAAGTAAGAAGGCCAGGGTTGGCGATTGCAGCTGCGATAGAAAACGCGAGCCAAATTCCAATAAAATTTCCAAGGTATTGCTCCTCTGTCGATTCACTACCTGTTTACGTTAGCAGGCCTATCTTCAGCCAGCATACGACCCATGGCTCGAGGGTCTTGGCCGTCGATCGCCTGAGGGGAAGCGTATGGGCATTTGCGGCCAAGTGTTTATTGATATTTCAGCAGTCATCGATCAACGAGTGGTGATTGGTTCGGAAATTGCGACAGGATTGACAGGAAAAAGCGAGCTTGAGCCGGATGAGGTTGCCCCGACCCTCATACCATGACGGCGGGGGTCGACGGCCGCAGGGGTCAACGGCTTCACCGATGGTGTTGTGTCAAACCGAGGACGAGCAATGATGAGACGACAGCGATCGGCTTTCGTGTGGCTTGGATCGAGACTGGGCGCAGTGCTCATGGCTTCGCTGTTCGGTGCCTCGACGGCCGTGGCCGGTTGGGGACCAAACGGTTTCTACCCGACCTCGGTGAGACAGCAACTGCCAAGCCCACAGCAGGCGCAGGAGCTGTTAGTCGAGAGCGGCGGGATTCTGAGTGCGTTGCGCAACGCCCACTGGCAGTCGCTGCGTTGGGGCTGGGGCAGCATCTCCCAGCAGCCAGGGCCGCGGCTGGAGAGCGATCTCAGCGGCTCGCGCTCGCCCGCCCAGGGACTGTCTCTTCAGCAGCCTGCCAGCTCCCAGCGCTGTGACGAGTGCTGAGATGACAGGCAGCCGGCCTGAAGCACCTCCGAACAGTGATCAGAGGCAAGTGGCGCTACAGAAGCGCTGTGGCTCCCAAGGCTCAGAGCAATGGGCGTCGAACTCAGCGTCCTGCTTGGAGGCCAAGCAGGACATGCATGGTGCGAAGCTGACGGCGCTCAGGCGGGGATCTGTCCGGCCCGCTCCGAAACCGCGCGCTTCAGCGCCGCCGAGCGACTGTCGATCCAGTTCTCAGCCGGGAGGATGCGGCCAAGACCCAGATTCTCGAAGCGCTTGCGGGGTTGGTCGTGAATGCCGGCAAGGTAGACCCGGCAGCCATGGTCGACTGCCTCGCGGATCACGGTCTCGACAGCCAGCGATGTGGTGACACCGATATGCGGGACCTCGGTCAGATCGATCACCAAAGAGCGCGCGCCTAGCAGCTCATTCTGCTGCCGCGTGATGGCCTTGGCGGCGCCGAAGATCAGCGGCCCGCTAAGACAGAGCATCACCACCCCGTTGCTGGGGTCACGCAGGATACGAACCTCTTCTGGCGAGGCGTTGGGACAGGTCAGGCCGTCTTCGGTATGCGGTAGGCCCAACACACGAACACCTTCCGACTGGAGATCGGCAAGGCGGCGGATGGTCAGGACGTTGGCGACGAAGAGTCCGATGCCGACCGCGGTGATCAGGTCGACGAAGACCGTCATCAGGATGACCCCGTACATGATCAGGGCCCCACGGATCGAGACCTTGTGTGCGCGGCGCAGGAAGCCCCAGTCGATGATGTCAATGCCGACCTTGATCGCAATGCCCGCGAGCACCGCCTTGGGGATGGGCTCGACGAGCGCACTGGCGCCGAAAACCACGACCGCCAAGAGCAGGGCACGGGTCAGGCCAGAGAGGGCGGTGCGGCCACCGGTCTGGATATTGACCACGGTGCCCATGGTGGCGCCAGCGCCAGGCAGGCCGCCGAATAGGCCTGATGCGAGGTTGCCAAGACCCTGGCCGACCAGCTCCTTGTCCGAATTGTGCTGGGTGCGGGTCAAGCTGTCAGCGATCACTGAGGTGAGCAGGGCGTCGATACAGCCCAGCAAGGCGAGCACCAGCGCGTTGATGACAATAGTCTGCCACTGTCCCGCGCTGAAGGTAGGAAGCTGCAGTGTCGGTAAGCCACCCGGAACCGGGCCGATGGCGCGGTAGGCTTCGCCAGAGAACAGATGCGGCAGCAGATAGATGGCCAGCAGGGTGCCGACGATCAGCGCCAGCAGCTGCGGCGGGATGAAGCGGCGAAGGCGTTTTGGCATCAGCAGCAGGATTGCTAACGAGAGCAGACCCAAGCTTGCCTCCGCCGGTTTGATGTTGGAGAAGAAGTCTGGCAGCGCGCTTAGGGAGCCCAGCACGCCACCGGGCGGCGACGCATAGCCGAGTAGCGGCGGCAACTGAATAATGATGAGGATGAAGCCGATCCCGGACATGAAGCCCGAGATCACCGTGTAGGGCATCATGGTCACGTAGCGCCCAAGCTTCAGTGCGCCAAAGATCACCTGGAAGACACCGGTGAGCATGACGGTGGTGAACGCCATCGCCATGCCCTGTTCCGGATTAGCCGCGATCATGGTCGCGATGACCGCCGTGAAGACCACGGTCATCGGCCCAGTGGGCTCTGAGATGAGGGTGGGTGTGCCCCCGAACAGGGCGGCGAAGAGGCCGATCAGCACGGCGCCATAGAGGCCGGCTTCGGCGCCAGCGCCTGAGGCGACGCCGAAAGCGAGCGCCATCGGCAGCGCGATCACTGCCGCCGTGACACCACCAAACAGGTCACCCTTCAGGTGTGTAAGATTGATCTGATTGAAGACTCGCATCTGGTCTCCTGAACCCCCGCAGCGTCGATTTTAATTAATCTGCGTAGGGTAAATGTTCTGGGGCGGGAACCGAAGTCGAAAAGCCGGATCGATGCTATAGAGCGCCAGCAGCGATCGCTCGCGGCGGCGATCCTCGTGCGTTAACCTCATGACTTGGATCGCACCAAGGTCAAGCCTTGAAGGCTATACTGTAATGCTCTGACTGGCCATGCCGGTCGTCTCACGTTAAGAACAGAGGATTCCTCGAGTATGGGCTGGTCCTGGCTGCTGTTGACACTGCTGGTCCTCGGCTCGTTGCTGCCCCAAGGGGCTCTGTTCGCGCAGCCCAGTGACGATGCCTGGCGCTTGCGTCTTGAAAGTGGCGCCATCCATCGTTGGCAGACAGAGATGGATGACGGGGGCGAGGTCGACCTGGATGCCTGGGCGGTCCGGCTTGGAGCCGACTATGCCGTGACACCGGATCTGCGGTTGGGATTGAGCACCGGCTATGGAGAGCGCCGCTACGGGTTCGATGGCGAGACGGGCTTTGCTGGCTTGAAGCCTTGGTCGACGATCCGTGAGCTGAGGCTCAGTGGTCGACTGAGCTGGAAGGCCGATGAGCGGTGGAATCTGTTCGCGGTGCCGACAAT
>NZ_JBUDPI010000066.1:0-13678 GCF_054919635.1 Halochromatium sp.
CGATACCCATGGAGCGTGCGGAGAGGCCAATGACGGCGAGTCCGGTGAGGATCAGGAGCAGGCCGCCAATGGCGAGCCAGGGTAGCAGGCGCCGCGCTTGGCCTTCGATACGGGTGCGGCGGATGACATCGCGCGGTTGCGAGCGCGCTGCCTCGAGTGCGGGTCCGAGCGCGGCGACTAGGGTGACACCGAGGCCAAGGCCGACGCCCTTGAGCAGCGACAGTGGCGCCAGATGCAGGCTGCGGACGCTGAGCTGGAAGTAGATGTCATTGATGGTGCGGGTGACCAGCTGCACCAGGCCAGCGCCGACGGCGATGCCGAGCAGTACCCCGAGCAGGGCGCCGATCAGGGCTAAGACCAGCGTTTCGACCAACACGAGGCTGAAGAGCTGGCTGCGCGTGGTGCCGAGCATGCGCAGGGTGCCGAGCAGCGGACGACGCTGGAGCACGGCAAAGGTCATGGTGTTGTAGACGATGAAGGCGCCGACCAGCATCGCCAGCAGGCTCATCGCGGTGAGAGTGGTGTGGAAGGCACGGGTCATCTGCGCGAGGGCATTGCTGCGCTGGGCTGAGGGCTCCAACCGGATGCCAGCGGGCAGGGCCGCGGCGACGCTTTCGGCTTCGGCGTCGCTCAGGATCAGGTCGATGCGCTCGATCTCGCCGAGGCGGTCGAGCACCTCCTGCGCGGTGGCGATGTCGGTGATCGCCACGCCGCTGAGGTTCGCCTGCCCGGGCAGGATAGCGGCCAGGGTCATGGTGACGTCATTGGCGCCGAGATCGAGCCTGATCTCATCGCCGAGCGCCAGCCCGAGGCGCTGAGCGTCATCGCGGCTCAGGGCCAAGGTGGCGGGGTCACGGAGCAGGCGCAGTAGACCGACAAGACCGGTTGCAGCGTCCGCTTGCTGGTTGGCGCTCGCCTCGCCGATGTCCGCGTGGCTGAGGCTGGCACGCAGGTCCGGGCGCATCGAGGTGGCTGCAATGAGATCGAGCCCAAGCAGCGTGAGGCTTCGATCGCCAATGCGCACCGGCGCGTCGATGACCGGGGTGGCCTGGGTGAGTCCATGCTCCAGCCGCAGCTGGGCGTAGAGGGACTCCGGGATGGCTCCGCTCGCGGCCAGGACCTGATGGGTGGCTGGGCCGGTCACCTGCTCGACCGAGAGCTGGAAACCGCGCTTGGCGCTGGCGTTGGCCAGATCGACGGCGATGACCACGGCGACGCCGAGCGCGATGCCGGCGATCGAAAGCCAGGTTTGCCAGGGATGCCGCAGCAGGTAGCGGCGACTGGCGTTGAGCAGCGCTGAGGTCAGCATCCGCACTCGTCCCTGACCATTGTCGCTGTCACGACTGCGAAGGCCGCTACGACGAATGCCAAGGCCGTCGGCGCGCCAGCGGCGGGCCCGAGGTGTCTCGGTGGCGCCGTCACCAGGAGACCGCCTCGGTATCGGTGGTCAGGCGACCGTTATCGAGTGCGAGAATGCGATCGGTGATCTCGGAGACACGGCGGCTGTGGGTCACCAGGATCAGGGTGCGGCCTTCATCGCGGAACAGATGGGCAAGCAGCTCGAGCACGACTTGACCGGTGCGGGCGTCCAGGTTACCGGTTGGCTCATCCGCCAGCACCAGCGCCGGGTCATGGATCAGGGCGCGGGCAATGGCGACACGCTGCTGCTCGCCGCCGGAGAGCTCGTCGGGAAAGGCGCCCTCGCGGCCGTCCAGGCCGACCTTGGCGAGCCAGTCGCCGATCAGGGTGCGGCGCTTGCGGGCAGGGGTGCCGTTCAGCTCGAGCGGCAGGCCGACATTCTCGGCGACTGTCAGGGTCGGGATCAGATTGAAGAACTGATAGATGAAGCCGACATGTGCTCGGCGCAGCAAGGTCAGCTCAGGTTCACCCATGGCGGCGATGCTGCGGCCCATGATCTCGACGTCGCCGGTGTCGGGCTTATCGATCCCGGCCAGCAGGTTGAGCAAGGTGGATTTGCCAGAGCCGCTTTGACCAACCAGCGCGATGCACTCGCCGCGGGCGACCTCAAAGCCGATGTCGGCCAACACGGTGCGCCGCTGATGACCTTCCGCGTAGGATTTACCGATGCCGGCAACGGCCAGGATCGGGGCTGAGTCGTCGTTAGGATTCACGATGGGGTCAGAGCCAGCGCACGAGATAATAGAGTCGTTGGCCTTCGGACGACGATGAAGGGCCGTAGACGACGGCGGGCTCGAGCTTCTTCGACTGATCACGGCCTGCCCGCGCCTGGTCCTCGCTGTCAACGACCGTCACGCAGCCTTCTGGGAAACGGGCGCGCCGCTTGCTCGGTGCCTTGATCAACGCGAAGCGCTCTGCGAGCGATATCGAGTCGGGATCAATGATGACGTTTGGCATGCTCTGATTCACCGGTGATGATGCGGCGTCCATTGGGTCACTGCCCTCGGCGCGGATGCCCGCTTGGCTATGCTCAATGTCGCGTGTCCGGACCTTCAGATCAAGGTCACACCCGGGCCGAGATCGCCCAGGTTGAGATCCCCCCCCAAGCTGAGATCCCCCAAGCTGAGATCCCCCAAGCTGAGATCCCACCAGCTCAAGATCCCCGAAGCAGGGTCTACGAGGACATACCAGTTGATTCGGCTTGCAAAAAAGGCACAGCCATCAAACTCCGCTATCATGCGCCTAGCACCCTTGCCTCGGAGACTCAGCCTCGATGCACGCCCATCACGCCCTCGTCCTGAATCTTCATCAGCCGCCTGGCAACCTTGAGCACCTACTCGATGAGCAGACCTGGGAGGCCAAAGAGATCCTGTTCGCGCTCGATCGCATGCCACGTAGCCTCTGGGGCCAGGAAGACCTGGCGCGCGTCCATCTCTCCGTTTCCGGCACCCTGCTGGAGACCCTGTCCAACCCGGATTTTCAGGCCCGTGTCTACGGCATCGTCGACTGCGGCAAGCTACTTTGGTTTCTGCAGAACCAACAGATCTTCGACATCCTCGGTACGGGTTATTACCACCCAGTGCTGCCGCTGATTCCGGCGGTCGATCGTCCCGAGCATCTGCGCCGCTGGCAGGGCATTGCTCAGCACCTATTCTGGCGCTCGCGCTTCGATGGCTTCTGGCCGCCAGAGATGGGCTTCTCAATGGAGCTGATTCCACTGCTGCGTCGCTTCGGCTATCGCTACGTGCTGGTGGACAGCGCGCATGTTGAGCCGCTCAAGCCGATGAGCTGGCAAGCACTGCGCTACCGGCCGCATATCGCCCGTTATGGCGAAGACGAGATCATTGTGGTGGTGCGCGACCGTGAGCTCTCAGATGCCCAGGAATCGGGCATGGACCCGGATTGGTTCGTCAACGAGGTTGCCGAGCGCACCCGCTGGTGTGACTTCCCGCCGCTCGTGACCACCGCGACCGATGGCGAGAACGGCGGATGGTTCCGTAACGTGACCGAGGGGGCCAATTTTTGGTCGGCGTTCTACCACCCCTTGCTCGACCGGGTCCGGGCTGGGCGCTCCGTCCTCCGCCCGACCTTCATCCACGACTACCTTGACACCTATGGCGCCGAGGGTGAGGTGCGCATCGCGACCGGCGCCTGGAATACGGGCTGGCATCATGGTACGGGCTTTACCCAATGGACCGGCTCGCAGACGCAGCGCGACGTGATCGATCGCTACGCCGAGGTCAGCCAGCGGCTTCAGGGTTGGCTTGGGGAACCGCTCGCTGGCACCCCCGCCGGCTCATCAACGGCGGAGGTCGGCTCTGAGGTTGTCTCGCAGAAGCAACCCGAGGATCAGCCGGCGGCGCCAGCTCAGCGCCAAGAGGCCAGCGCGCCGTCGTCAACGGCGGCTGAGTCGCCGAGTAACCAGCAGCGACTGGGCGCACAGCAGCGCCTGGATGATGCCCAATGGCGTCTGCTGCGGGCCGAGACCAGCTGCAATATCTTCTGGGGTGAGGCCTGGTGCGATCGCGCCGCTGCCGATCTCGATGTCGCCGAGCAGATCCTCGACCAGCTCGACGCTGAGGCTGCTCGCGAGTGACTCAGGTCTCGGGCTGCGAGACTGGAACAATGGGGCAGGATTGGCCATGATGCAGGCTGCACGAAGCGCAAGACCCTGTACTGCTGCAAGCCCTTAAATCTGATCGGCCAGCGCATTGGCACTGGCTCATTGAATTGCAAACCATTCGGAGTCCAAGTCCATGTCGAGTCTTCCCGAGTATATCGACGGCCTGCCCAACATCTGCGGCCAAGAAAGCACCATCGAGCAAAGCGTCCAAGCCGGCAAGGAGCGGTCGCTTGCCCAGTCACCGGGCGCGGTTGATTTCGGCTCGATCCGGGCCGCCTGTGCGATCGCGCTGCATCAACACCAGCCATTGATTCCGGCTGGCGGCGATGATCTGCAGACCGCCGCGATCATCAGCAACCTCAAGTACATGATGGACCACCAGGACATCGGTGATAACTACAATGCGCCGGCCTTTGTCTGGTGCTACAAACGGATCGGTGAGTTCATCCCGCAGCTGATCCATGAGGGCAAGTCGCCGCGGGTCATGCTGGAGTACTCGGGCACATTGCTCCACGGCCTGCGCCAGATGGGCGAAGACCATGTGCTCGATGCGCTTAAGGGCATCACCATGAACCCCGATTACAACTGGGCCGTGGAGTGGCTGGGCATGCCTTGGGGCCATGCTGTGGCACCCTCGACACCGGTGCAGGACTACCGGCTGCATGTGCGGGCCTTCCAGCACCATTTCGCTGCGCTGTTCGGGACCGAGGCCCTGGAGCGCGTGCGCGGCTTCTCGCCGTCGGAGATGGCGCTGCCGAACCATCCCGATGTCGCCTACGAGTTCGTCAAGACCCTCAACGACTGCGGCTATCAATGGGTGCTGGTCCAGGAGCACAGCGTTGAGCAGGTCGACAATGGCTGGCACCCGCAACGCCCGCACCTGCCGCATCGGCTGGTCTGCACCAACTCCAAGGGCGAGTCCGCGAGCATCATCGCGCTGGTCAAGACGCAGGGCTCGGACACCAAGCTCGTGGCGCAGATGCAGCCCTGGTACGAGGCGCAGGGGCTGGAGCGCTGGGAGCTGGCCGGCAAGCAGGTGCCGCCCCTGGTGAGTCAGATCGCCGATGGTGAGAACGGCGGCGTGATGATGAACGAGTTTCCTGATAAGTTCTTCGAGGTGGTGCGTCAGGCCTCGGGCTCCGACGTGCCGCTGATGAATGGCAGCGAGTACCTGGAGCAGCTGTTTGCGCTCGGCATCAAAGAAAGCGACTTCACCGAGGTCCGACCCGTTCAGCAGAGCAAGATCTGGGGGCAGATGCAGCCCGGTGATGGCCCGGAGAAGCTGGCTCAGATCATCGAGGAACTGAAGCAGTCCGACCACCAGTTCCACATGGATGGCGCAAGCTGGACCAACGATCTGTCATGGGTCAAGGGCTACGATAATGTGCTCGGACCGATGGAAGAGGCCAGCTCAGCCTTTCATGAGAAGGTGCTTAAGCCCAAGACACCCACCGATGATCCCAGCTATCGCAACGCGCTCTTTCACCTGATGGCATCGCAGACCAGCTGTTACCGCTACTGGGGCCAGGGCCAATGGACCGATTATGGCCGCGAGATCTGTCGACGGGTCACGGAGATCATCAAGCACGATTTCGCTTAAGGTCTTACTGCGCTCGGACCTGGCCTCGACGCATGGAGGCGTCTGCAAAGCATCGACGATCGCCCGGCAGTTCTGCGCTCGCCGGGCGCCATGGCCATCGAGCGACGATGCCCGCCGAATTGGTCTAAGGTCAGGGCGCTGGCGCCTTTCTTGATCAATCAACCTGCAGGAAATCACTGCCGGCCGGGCGCTCGAAACGGAACATCGCGTAGTCGAGCTGGGGGTTGCGCTCGAGGTCCGTGAAGATAAACCGGGTGAGCTGACCGAAACGGTCTTCCATCAGTAGGTTGTCGAGCTGCCCGTCGGTAAAGGCGATGCGCAGCTTGACGACCTCGGTATCTTCGGTCTTCGGGATCAGCTCGACCCAGGTGCGGCCGTCGCCTTCGTCCAGATTGCTCAGCGTGAAGTAGTCCTCGACCGGCTGCTCGCTGGCGAGCAGCTGGGCCGGGGTGCCGTCGAGGATCTTCTTCTGGCTGCTGTGGGTGACCTGCTCTAGCTCCTTGTCGTGGACGTAGATGCGCGAGCCGTCGGCAACGATCTGCTGCTCGTTGGGCGTCTCGTAATCCCAGCGAAAACGATTCGGCCGCAAGAGGTAGAAGGTGCCCGTTGATTCGATCATCTGGCCGCCATCGGCGCTGATGGTGATCTGGCGAAAATCTGCGCTCAGGCTATTCAGGCCGCTCAGATAATCCTTCAGCTCGGCGATGCCGTCGGCCCGAGCCTGCGGCGCGCTGAGCAGCGTCATCAGCGGCAGCAATAGCATCAACAGGAGCGTCGCTGGCGCCGCTGCGAGCGATCGATCAGAGATCCTGGCAGTCTCGCTAGGGCTCATCCGCAAGGCTCCCCCGTGATCTAAGCGATCGCTCATCCGCATCGAGTCTCTGCGATTGGCCATCGCATCAGGGTACTTGACAGGGGGGCCTGCGCTCGGGCGTCGGAGAAGGCGTAACGGGCCGAATGGAATGCTGAGCATGGGTGAGATTCAATCCTGTGGTGGGGGCGAGAGTACCTCGCGATTGCCGTTGCTCTCGGCGGGACCGACGACACCGATGCGCTCCATCTCTTCGATCATGCGCGCGGCGCGGTTGTAGCCGATCTTCAATCGGCGCTGCACACCGGAGATCGAGGCACGGCGGCTTTCAATGACGATCTGCACCGCCTCATCGAACAAGGGATCTTGATCCTCGACATCGCCACCGCCCTTGGGTTCCGGGTCGATGCCGGGCAGGTGCTCCGAGGGCTCCTGGAGGATGTTCTCGATATAGTCCGGGGTGCCTTGCTGCTTGAGGAAGGCGACCACCTTGTGCACCTCGTGATCGTCGACGAAGGCGCCATGGACGCGCTGCGAGATGCTGCCGCCCGGTGGTAGATAGAGCATGTCGCCATGGCCGAGTAGGTGCTCGGCGCCCATCTGATCCAGCACGGTGCGCGAGTCGACGCGGGCCGAGACCTTGAAGGCCATACGCGTCGGGATGTTGGCCTTGATCAGGCCGGTGAGCACGTCGACCGACGGGCGTTGGGTCGCGAGCAGCAGATGGATGCCAGAGGCGCGGGCCTTCTGCGCTAGGCGGGCGATCAGCTCCTCGACCTTCTTGCCGACCACCATCATCATGTCCGCAAGCTCGTCGATGATGACGACGATGTTTGGCAGCTTCTCTAGCGTTGGCACCTCGGGGGGCTCGAGGCCCTGGGCGACCGCGGCGTTAACCAGCGGCGCATAGGTCGGATCGGCGATGGGCTCGCCCGTGGCGATGGCGTCGAGCACCTTGCGGTTGTAGCCGGCGATGTTGCGCACCCCAAGCGAGGCCATCAGCTTGTAGCGCCGCTCCATCTCGCCGACGCACCAGCGCAGCGCATTGGCGGCCTCCTTCATGTCGGTGACGACGGGGGTGAGCAGATGCGGGATGCCCTCGTAGACCGAGAGCTCGAGCATCTTCGGGTCGACCATGATCAGGCGCACGTCGTCCGGGCCAGCCTTATAGACCAGGCTCAGGATCATGGCGTTGATGGCGACCGATTTGCCGGAGCCAGTGGTGCCGGCGATCAGCGCATGCGGCATCCGACCGAGATCGGCGACGACGGGCTCGCCGGAGATGTTGGTCCCCATGCTGATGGTCAGCGGCGACTTGGCCTCTTGGTAGGCGCGCGAGCCGATGATCTCGCTCAGGGTGACCATCTCGCGTTGATCGTTTGGGACCTCGAGGCCGATCACTGACTTGCCGGGGATCACCTCGACCACGCGGACGCTGATCTTTGACAAGGCGCGGGCGATGTCCTTGCTCAGGCCGGTGATCTTGCTGACCTTGACGCCGGGCGCAAGCTCGAGCTCGAACAGGGCGACGACCGGACCTGGATGGACCTCGACCACCTCGGCGACGACGCCAAACTCGGCCAGCCGTGCCTCGAGCTCGCGGGACATGGTCTCGAGCTGATCTGGGGTGACGGCGTTTCCGCTGCGTCTGGGCGGATCGAGCAGGTCGAGTGGCGGGCGTTGGCTAAAGTCCCCGCGAGCGGCTGTTGCAGGGCTCGAGGATGGCTGTGGCACCGCGGCTGCGGGCGCTGGCTCTGGTTCTAAGGGGGGTGCATCGGCCCAGGTTGGCTCGACCGCTAGCGGCGGCGGCGCCAAGGGCGTGATCGCCGGGGCCGGCTGCGAGCTTGAGCTCATCGCGGTCGCTAGCGCGCGGTCTGGTGCTGCGCCAACGCTACGCTCAGCCTCTGTCATCTCAGGCCTGGATACAGGTCTTGGCTTGGGCGCAGGAGCAGGAGTCTGCGTGGCCGCAGACGCCGTGCTCGGGGATGCGGATGACCAGGCGTCCCTCTCTGTATCTGAGGGGCTGTCGAAGCCAGAACCGATCCGGATTTGAAGATTTGGCTCGGTGGCTTGGGTCAGCTCGCTTGCGGCTGAGCCACCGACTGGGGCTGGCGCGGCCGGGTCCAGTCTGCGAATGGCATTCCTCGGTGTCGGCCTTGGCCTGCTGTCGCCAGGGAGGCCGATCTCGTCGAATCGGCGCTCAGGACGGTCCTCAGGCTCATCCGTCTGCGCCACTGGCGCGAGCCCGTCACCGTTGCCGTTATCGCTCCGATTGGTGATCTGATCGGGGATCTCATCGGGGATCTCATCGGGTTCTAGCTCATCATCCCATTGCCCATCCCAATCCTGCTCGAAACGACGCTCAGCGATGCCGGCTCGGAGACGGCGATAGAGTTGGCCTGGCAAGCGGAGTACCATTAGGGTCAAATCGCCGATGCCATCGACGATGAGCAGCGGCGAGAGTCCGGTGAACAACGAGAGACCAGCCAAGAGCAGCCCAAGCAAGAGCAGGGAGCCGCCCCCAGCTCCGAGGGCGCCACCGGCGATGTCGGCAACGATCTGCCCGAGACCGCCGCCGATGCCATTGGGTAGCTCACCGAATTGGCCGGAGATCTGAAGGCTGGCGAGCCCGGCACCAGCGCCAAGGATCAAGAGCAGACCGATCCAGCGCAGGACGAGCCAGAACAGCTTGGCTTCGGGCTCCGTCTCGCGCTCGCGAAAGATCAGGAAGGCACTGGCGGCGATGCCAATCGGGATGAGATAGGCATAGACGCCAAAGAGGAATAGGGAGAAATCGGCAAACCAAGCGCCAAATCGTCCGCCGCTGTTGGCAACTGCGGCCTGTTCGCCAACGAAAGACCAGCCCGGGTCGTCCGGCGCATAGGTGGCGAGCGCCAGTACCAGATAGACGGAGACCATGACGATGGCCCAGAGCGCGGCTTCGCGCCAAGAGCGCTCTAGATAGTCACCGAGACGTGAGTGTCCGAGTCGAGTCGCTTGTTCCACGTGATCCTCCTAACGTTTGGAAGATTATAGCCTTAGACGAGGAACTTCGTCGTGTTTCGATGATAAGGGCCGACCTGGTGGGGTTGCGCCAGCTGTCGTGCGCTGCTTTACCGATGTCGGGTGCCTGCGTACCATCCGCTGTTTGAATTTCGGGTGCGTTGGAGTATCACGATGAGCGACACCAAACACTGTCGGCTGCTGATCCTAGGCTCAGGGCCGGCTGGCTACACGGCGGCCGTCTATGCGGCGCGCGCGAATCTAGCCCCAGTGCTCGTGACCGGTCTCGAGCAGGGCGGTCAATTGATGACGACGACGGATGTTGAGAACTGGCCGGGTGATCCTGAGGATCTGCTGGGACCTGACCTGATGGAGCGGATGCGCCAGCATGCCGAGAAGGTCGGCACCGAGATCGTCTTCGACCATGTCAACAAGGTCGCGCTGGATCAGCGCCCCTTCCTACTCACCGGAGACTCAGCGACCTACAGTTGCGATGCGCTGATCATTGCGACCGGCGCGAGCGCCATGTATCTCGGGCTCGAGTCCGAAGAACAGTTTCGTGGTCGTGGTGTCTCGGCCTGCGCCACCTGTGATGGCTTCTTCTATAAGAACCAGAAGGTGGCCGTGATCGGCGGCGGCAATACCGCAGTCGAGGAGGCGCTGTACCTGGCCAATATCGCCTCCGAGGTCACCCTGGTGCACCGGCGTGATGCGCTGCGTGCCGAGAAGGTGCTGCAGGATCGTTTGCTGGAGAAGGCCAAGACGGGCAATGTGCGTATCGCTTGGAACCACGTACTCGACGAGGTGCTCGGCGATGCGACGGGGGTGACCGGGATGCGCATCAAGAACGTGCAAGATGGCAGCACCGAGGATATCGATCTGCAGGGTGTCTTCATCGCCATTGGGCACAAGCCGAATACCGGGATCTTCGAAGGGCAGCTCGAGATGGCCAATGGCTACATTAAGGTCAAGTCAGGCACCGATGGGAATGCGACTGCCGCTTCGGTGCCCGGTGTGTTTGCTGCCGGGGATGTGATGGACCATGTCTATCGCCAGGCGATCACCTCCGCCGGAAGCGGCTGTATGGCAGCCCTGGATGCGGAGAAGTATCTCGATGGGCTCGAAGGCTGAGTCCGCCTGCAGCGCATGATCAAGCCAGCCAGCTGAGCCAGTAGTCAAGAGTGACGCGCAGATGAAACGACAACATTTCCCGACCATCGCGCTGGCCCTGGCAGTTCCGTTGCTGGGAGCGCTCTGGCTCGGCGGTGAGAGTCCGGTGGCCGATCCGGAGTCGGGGCCGAGGTTGCCGCTGCTGACCCTGCTGATGATCAGCGAGTTTGGATTGATCATCTGCCTTGCAGGCAGCGTGCTTGGGGTTCAGCACGGGCGGCACCAAGGCTGGACGGGTCGCCAGGTACTGACGACCATGGGCTGTGGGCTGGCTGCGTTGGCCTTTCTCTTGCAACTGATCAGATGGTGGCCACTCTAAGGGGGCTATGTATCAGCTCCGCGTTCATGCTGCCATCGACCAGGTCGCCGCTGCCGATTGGAATCGGCTCGCTGGCGATGACCTGCCGCACTTGCGTCATGAGTTCTTGGCAGCGATGGAGCATCAGGGCGGCGTCGGCGAGCGCTTCGGCTGGCTGCCGCGTCACCTCGGCCTCTATGATCAGCAGGATCAGTTGGTTGCTGCTGCGCCCTGCTACCTGAAGTTCAACTCCTACGGCGAATTCGTCTTCGACTGGGCCTGGGCAGACGCCTATCGCCGAGCTGGGCAGGCCTATTACCCGAAGCTCGTGGTCGCCTCGCCTTACACGCCAGCGACTGGACAGCGCGTGCTGACCGGCGATGCCCCCAATCGTGCCGAGCTGGCGGCGGCCTTGGTGAAGGGGTCGGTCGAGGTCGCCAAGCAGCTGGAGGTATCTGGTGTCCACTGGCTGTTCAGCAGTGGAGAGGAGACCGACTGGATGCATGCGCAAGGGCTGATGCCGCGGCTTGGTTGTCAGTTTCATTGGCAGAATCACGACTACGCGGACTTCGACGCCCTGCTGGCGAGCTTCAGCGCAGAGAAGCGCAAGAAGATCAAACGTGAGCGGCGCCGGGTGGCGGAGGCTGGGGTGAGGATTCGCCGAGTGCCTGGCAGCGAGGCCAGTGCGCAGGAGTGGGCGATCTTCCATCGGCTCTATGAAGACACCTTCGACAAGCGTGGCGGCATCCCAACGCTTTCGCTGGACTTCTTCCGCGAGATCGGTGCGACCATGGGGGATAGCACCTTGCTGGTGTTGGCCGAGCACGCCGGTGAGATCGTCGCCGCGGCCTTTTGTCTGGTGGGGGCGCGCACCCTCTACGGGCGCCATTGGGGTTGTTCCCAGGCGTTTCATAGCCTGCATTTCGAAGCCTGCTACTATCAAGGCCTTGAGCACTGTATCGAGCAGGGACTCAGCTGTTTCGAGCCCGGCGCTCAGGGCGAGCACAAGGTTGCCCGTGGCTTCTTGCCGACCCGCACCTGGTCAGCGCATTGGATTGCCGAGCCTGGCTTTCGGGTGCCGATCGGCAAGTTCCTCGAGCATGAGATCGACGCCGTTGAGGACTATATCGCCGAGATGAGCGAGCGCAGCCCTTATCGGCACGATCTCGGTTGAGTGACACGGTGCGAGGTGAAGCCTTGTCAGGGTCCGTCATGTCGATGCCCTATCTGTTGGCGCCAAATGATCCTAGCGGGTCCTTTCCCGACCCGGCTGAGGCCATGCGCGATCCAGACGGCCTGCTCGCCGTCGGCGGTGACCTCAGCAGCGGACGCCTGATCAACGCCTACCGGCATGGGATCTTTCCTTGGTATAGCGAAGGTGACCCGATTCTCTGGTGGTCGCCGGACCCGCGGACCGTATTGGCCCCGAGTCGGTTGCATTGCTCACGCAGCCTACGCAAGCTGCTGCGCCGGCGTGCGCTCGCCGTGACCATGGATCGCGACTTTCCCGCCGTGATCAGAGCCTGTGCCATGCCGCGGCCGGGCAGTCAGGGCACCTGGCTGTTGCCGGAGATGATCAGTGCCTACTGTGCGCTGCATGTGCACGGGATTGCCCATTCGGTCGAGGTCTGGCAAGCAGGGCGGCTCGTCGGAGGCCTCTATGGGGTTGCCATCGGCGGTGCCTTCTTCGGGGAATCCATGTTCAGCCGGGTCGATAATGCCTCCAAGGTCGCGCTTGTGCATCTGTGTCAGTATTTGATCGCGCATCGGGTCGAGCTGATCGATTGTCAGGTCCTCACCGCGCATCTTCAGCGAATGGGCGCTGAGCTGATCCCTCGGGCGCGTTTCTTGGAGCAGCTGCGCACGCTGCGCGATCGGCCGTCCCCGATCGGGAACTGGGACGATGGGCAGCTGCATTTTCCGATCTGTCCCGAGGGTTGCTCAGATCGGCACCTTTGCTCAGACTGAAACTCACGAAGGCTGAAGGGAGCTCTTGCGATGAATGCCAATCGGACGATTCCTGGCCATCTGCAGCTCTACCTGACCGGAGAGCATGACTGCTCCTACATCGATGGGCTGAGGGCACGGACCCTGTTCGTCGATCCGATGGCACGGATCGACCGTGACCGGGCTCAGTGGCTGCAGCAGATCGGTTTTCGGCGCAGCGGCATGCACTTCTATCGGCCGGCCTGCCGAGGCTGCCAGCGTTGCATCCCGGTGCGCGTGCCGACCGCCGAGCTGGTCTTGAATCGCTCGCAGCGTCGCAATGCGGCCATGAACGACGCCGATGTCCGCATCGCCTTCAAGCCGGCACAGCTCAGGCCCGCGCATTATCAGCTCTATGAGCGCTATATCTTGGCGCGGCATGGCGATGGCGATATGGCCGAGGATGTCTCGATTGAGACCTATATGCGTTTTCTGCTCAGTCCCTGGGGTGGGCAGACCTGGCTCATTGAGGCGTACTTGGGCGAGCGTCTGATGTCGGTCGCGGTGACCGACATCTTCCCGGATGGCTTGTCTGCGCTCTACACCTTTTTCGATCCTGATCTCGCTGCACGTGCGCCGGGAACCTATGCGGTGCTGACCCAGGCGCGCGAGGCCGCCCGGCTCGGACTCAGCTATCTCTATCTGGGCTATTGGATCGAGGAGAGCCCGAAGATGCTCTATAAGGATCGGTTTCGGCCGATCGAGGCCTGGGATGGACAACAGTGGCGTCGTTTCGAGCGCGGCGAACCGATCCGGCTCACCACCTAG
>NZ_JBUDPI010000067.1:0-13652 GCF_054919635.1 Halochromatium sp.
CCGTGACAGGACGAGCAGGACCCTTTCGAGCCATCCGGGTTGATCCGGCCAATCCCTGAGTTCGGCCAGGTCGCCGGGTCCAAGGAGCCATCGCCCCGCACCTTGACCAGCGAGCCATGACACTGATCGCACCCGGCTGCCTGCATCGCCGAGCCGGTGACATTGTGGGCCAGCGCAGGGATACGCTCCTCGATCATCGCATAGGCCTCGGCGTGCACCGAACCGGCCTGCTCCTTGTACTCCTGCTCGTGACAGCGTCCGCAGTCCTTTGGCGACACGATGGTCGCGATGATCTGTCCCTCATGCTCGATCGCATCCCGGTCCGCCTGCTCGGCCTGATGACAGTCCATGCAATTGACGCCGGCCACCTTGTGCGCACTGTCATGCCACTGCTGCGCCAATCCCGGCGAGGCCTTCTCATGACAGCTCACGCAGTTATCGCCTGCTGCATGCCCCCAGCTGTCCGGGTCCAATGCGACCTTAGCGGCCACCGCCTGGCCCAAATTGCCGATTAAGAGGATAAACAACAGGGTTCTGGTTAACGCGCCGGGCAGCCAGTATGGAAACAGCATCATTGGGTGAAGCCTCATAGTCGCGGTGCAACGGGTGTCATCGAGATCAACATTGAGCACTAAGCACCACGGAATAAGCGGATACTTATCCTCTAATTCACTAATCTAAAGTGTTAGGCCAAGGTGTCTCAGGCACGATTGGTCGAGAAGATTACAGCAGTAACAGGAAAACTCGGCAACGTAGAGTATTGACGTGACGCATGTTCTCGAGCGGTCATGCACGAAAGAATGTGAGTCGACTATTGCAGTCGCTACAGATCGAGATAACCAGAACCCGAGAACTCAATAAGGAGGATCCTGATGATGTCACGTTCCACGTGCATTCAATCCGTCGTCACTAGCCTGGTCTTTGTAATGATAGGCATTCCCAGCTTCGTCATCGCGAGCGAAGGCGAATCGATCCATCATGTGTCTGCCGAGGTCTGCGCGAGCTGCCATCAAGACATCTACAAGCAGTGGAAGGGCTCGATGCATGCCCAAAGCACGGCGCTCAAGGACCCGATCCACGGCACCTTCTATCAGATGGTCGTTGGCTCGCCGACCGAAGAAGGCGTGCTCCACAAGGCATCTGGCAAGTATCCGATCTGTCTCCAGTGCCATGCGCCCAACGCGGCCATCGACAAGACCACCAAGCTCGATGCGATGGCCGCTTACAGCGAGGGCGTAAACTGCGTTGCCTGCCACACGCTCAAGAGCTACAAGGGCATCGAGGGCAAGGATGGCAAGCTGCAGCTTGGCCTGAAGGCCTATGACGTCGCCGATACCCTGCAGGCGCCGGCGGGCATCCAAGATGGCGTCGGCAAGCTTGCCTCCGCAGGCGATGACCTGTTCGGTGGTGCTGGCCTTGGCGAAAGCTCGCAGACACCGAATCCGCACCTCGGCGAGCCAGTGGAGTACGAAGGGCAAGAGGTCCCAGCGCTACCGATGGAAGCCAATCCGCGCCTAATGAAGACCTCCGATGCCTGCATGGGCTGCCACGACCAGCGCAACAATCCGCATGGCGTCCCACTCTGCCAGACGGGCAATGAGTACATCGCGAGCGGCTCAGAGGTCAACTGCCTCTCCTGCCACATGCCGATCGCCAATGGCATCGCGGACCACAGCATGGGCGGCGGCCATGACCCGGCCATGCTCAAGCGCGCCGTCGTGTTCGACGTCAGCACCGAGCAAGAAGGCGATAACCTCACGGCAACGGTCTACCTGAAGAACCAGCTACCGCACGCCATGCCAACCGGCGCCCCCTTCCGCAACCTCTACATCAAGCTCGCGGCATACGACGATCAGGGCAATGTCGTCTGGCAGAATGCCGAAGGTCATCCTGCCGAGTCAGACCCACAAGCCTATCTCTCATACGCGCTTGCCGACGATGAAGGCATGCCAGCGCCACCGCCCACGGCTACCAAAGCTGGTGACGACACGCGACTGAAGCCGCACGAAGAGCGTGAGCTCACCTATGAGATCCCTGCTGAAGGTGTTGTCCTGGTCCGCGGCGAGCTTTTCTACAACCTGCTTTGGCCCGGACTGGTGAAGAAATTCAACCATCTACCAACCGACCTCACCGACCCGGTGTTGATCGCCGAATACGAGGAGGATGTTGCAGTCAATTAGATGCTGATCGGCACGACGGCGGCCAAAGCGCCGCTGCGTGCACTCGTCGCCGCACCTTTTGGTGCGGCTTTTTTTTGTCCATGCCCAGGACTGATCCCTGACTCATGGGCTACTGACTAAGCCGGCGTCCAGGTTAGGGTCAAGCTTGCCGATGATGGTGCGCAACACCACCGAATGCTCCTCATTGGTCTTGTCGGTCCAGGCGACGGTGACCGCCAACTGCTTAAAGCGCATCATCGACGCGCAGCTCGCCGCCGGGCAGATGGGAGCGCCTGTGTTGTCGAAACAGCATTCCACTGTCGTCCAGCTCCGTGAATAACGGGTATTGACCCCTGTCAGAGTTTCCGTGCTTGTGCTATCGACAATATCAGCATAGGCGAGCTGACCCGGGGTAGTCGGCAAGCTTGAATAGCCACGGTAGTACTCGATCTTATCCTGCGCGATCTGAGCCGCCTCGTTGCGCTGCTGACTTAGGCCGCTCGAGCCCATGATGATGGTCTGAAGCTTGGCCAATCCGATCAGGCCAACCCCAAGGATCACGGCGGCTATTAGAGCCTCGACCAGGCTGAAGCCACGGATACTCGGACCCGTTTTCATCCTTGGCGCTTCTTCAATAGTCACGCCAGCCTCCAGGTAGCCGAGCCGCAGTTGTCAGGCTTGAAAGTGGACTTGGGATATCCAGCGCGGCGTTAACGCCGTCGTGGTAATAGAACTCGGAATTGGAATTGATGTCACTAACCCCTCCCTCGATCGCGAGTGTCCCATACAGCTCAAGCCCACCCCAACCGTTTGCCAGCTCCACCTCCGACGCCTCATTCTGGACGCCGTTGTCATTGATATCGGTGTCGAAGTAGACCACTCCGTAGATGGTCGGATTGCCATTTAATTTTGGACAGCCACTAGCGCAGGCAGCATCCGAAAAAACCAGGATCACCGGCTCTGACTCGCTGCCTAGGCTATCCTGCCAGTTAGACGGAGAATCGACCCAATAGACCGTTCGCCTTGGTGTAGATGCATCACTGAGTCCCTGGCCGGCCTGAAAATCAGAGATCAGTTTCATTTGCTCCTGACTGAGGCCCGGGAATAGCAGATCCCAGACGGAGGCTGCTGGCAGATTGATTTGCGTATCGCCACCATGCGGGTCCATATGCCCCCAGTCATCGCATAGGTCGTCGCTGTACAGCGTCGCTAAGGCCAAGTTGTCGGTTCCGCCAGGGTAGATGTCCGGATTGCCCTTTGCTTCATAGAAACAACCATTGAGAACAAGCGGAGCATTGGGTGCACCGACACCGACGATATTGACCGCAATCGTAGGCAGATAGAGGGTCTGGCGTACCTGTGCCTTGATCGTCGCGTCAGAGGTGCTAATCGCCTCAGCGATGACCTGGACCAAATTGAGTTGGGAGAGCGGCAGTGTTTCTCGCTGAAAATGGACGCTGGTGTCGAAGCCAGTGACCAGGGCCCCATTGGATGTGCGATCGCCGAGCGCAAGGTCGGTCGCGCTGCTCGACCAGACAGAGGTGTCATCCGCCCAGCAGGCCAGAACATGGGGATTGACGGGACTTGGACAGCTCCTGGGCATGGGATCAGGTATCTCCATGCCCTGCGCCCAGGCAAGCGCCTCTTCCAAGGCGGCCTGTGCCGCCTCATGGGCCAGCGTTGCCCAGAACTGGTTGGACGACGTCTTCTGCTCGAACAGGATACCCTTCGAGGCGTTAATGGTGACGACAGAGGCAACGGAGACAATAATCAGAGAGATCGCCAAGGTTGCAATCCCACGTTGCCGGTGCCGACCTGTCATCATCTGGAGCATGGGATTAACCTCAGGGCGGGCAGCGATTGAAGGGAGCACTTGTGGCCATCGCTGTGGCGGCGCAGGTCGCGCTTGGCAGATCATTCTTGACCCGGACCTTCTGGCACAGCCAGCGCGTGGTACCAGCGTGAGAGCCTTCCAGGTAGATCTTCACCTCGCGAATGGCCAGGAAAGCGCTACCCGATGGGATACAGGCAATACCAGCAGAGAAACGCAAGTCGTCGATGTCGACGGCGTTGGCGTCGCTCAGGGATTGCCAGGTTGGGGTACAGCTGTACTTCTTCTCGACCTTGCCGACCCCAGAGGACAGGCGATGGCGGAAGCCGAAGCATTCATCATTGTCCTGGCTGCCACTCGCATTCTCATCGTAGGTATACTCGATCCGTGCATCCTCGACCATCCAGTCTTCTAGGCCGCAGACGAACTCATGGGCACAGGCTGATCCTCCAACGCTAGCAGCAGAGGCCGCGCTATATTGGGCGCGACGAATATCGCGCACCATGATATCCATGATCGCCTTCAGCTCTTGATTCAGGTAGCTATCATTGAGGGCTCGGGCGTTCAAGCTGAGCGTGGAGACCAGCATGGCGACCACTGCGGCAACGACGATCATGCCGACGGTCATGCCCAACATCAGACTGACTAAGGTCTCGCCTTGCTGAGCATGACCGACCCTGCTAAGAGCTGCGTTGCTATTCAGCATGAGGGGTAGTACGCGATATTGGCGGAGCCGCTCGGCGAGCAACGGCGAACGCGGCCGAGCGGGCTGACGACGACTCGAGCCTGCTTACCTTCCGCTGACTCAAGAACCAGTGTTCCACCGGCCGAGACGGTGCCGAGACGGGGCTTAAAGGATGTTGTATCACCGGAGAAGGTGATGCTCGAGAGTGTGACGGAGGGATAGGCTGCAGCGCTGACGGTCTTGATATCGCAATCCCCTGCCGAGTCGCAGGCACAGTCGCTGAGCGAATCGAGTCCATAACACCAGTTTGCGCCGGCCGCAAACCCGACAAAGACATCGTCGTTTCTGCGCACTGCTTCAGAACGGGCAAACTGCAGATCCGCATAGAGCGTATCGACCACACCCTTGAGACGATAGCGGTCATGAAGGTCGATAAAGGCTGGAACGGCGACAACCGCCAATATCGACATGATGCTAACGATAACCAGCAGCTCTAGCAGTGTGAATCCAGCCCGCGTGATGGACATATTCACTTCCGCCAACACTCAGCCGGGGTTGTGGTCGTATTGGCTCCCGTTTGCACCAGGGTCAGGGTGAGACAATCCGTATCGCTGCTTTGGCTGCTGGTTGCCGTTGCGGTTGCCGTGAAGCCGGTTGCATTGGCCGAGGTGATGGCCAGGCTGTAGAAGCCGTCGGCCGAGCTGCCGCCCAGACCAAGATCGCTCAGCGAGGAGCTGTAGGAGAGATTGTTCGCGCGCCACTTTTCCTGCTCCAGCTGCAGGCGCAGCAGACTGGCTTGCCCATCTCCGCGACGGGCCCGCTGGATCGAGTCGAGATAGGATGGAAGGGCTAGACCAGCCAATAGAGCGATGATGACGAGGGCGATCATCAACTCGATCAGCGTGAACCCAGCTCCAAGGCTCCGCGTTGCCATCATTGAAAACCTCCAAACATTGTATTGATGGTAATCCTCGCAGCGAATATTGGTGGCGCCCTCGCGCACAGCTCCTGTCTCATCAGCTCGCACGTCTCATCCGACGCATGAAGATTGCGAAGAGGCGAGTCGCCGCTTGATGTCGCGACCTAGTATCACTACTGCTTACCGAACGTTGACCAAAGCCGTTTCATCACAGCTCACCGAGGACAATCGTGCCCAATTTCGCTCTGCTCCAAGCAAGGCAAGAAGATCCCTCTGAGACGAGCCGAGATGGTATCGCGACCGCCTGTCGCGCCGCCGCTGAGGCCAATTGCCGGCTGCTCTTACTCCCTGAGCTCCACAATGGCCCCTACTTCTGCCAGCGCGAAGATACCGCGGAGTTCGACCGAGCGGAGCCAGTGCCAGGACCAACGACCCAATGGCTTGGAGCCTTGGCTGCCGAGCACGGTCTGGTCATCGTCGGCTCGGTCTTCGAGCGCCGCGCGCCCGGGGTCTATCACAACACCGCGGTGGTCTTGGACGCGGATGGTCGCCTCGCCGGCGTCTATCGAAAGATGCATATCCCCGATGATCCGGGCTTCTATGAGAAGTTCTACTTTACGCCCGGCGATCTTGGCTTCGAGCCGGTCGACACCGCCATTGGCCGCCTCGGTGTGCTGGTCTGTTGGGATCAGTGGTTTCCAGAGGCTGCGCGACTCATGGCACTGGCTGGCGCCGAGCTGCTGCTCTATCCGACCGCGATCGGCTGGGACCCCCGAGATGACGCTGCGGAGCAGGCGCGACAGCTCGATGCCTGGATGACGGTGCAGCGCGGTCATGCCATCGCCAACGGCCTCCCCGTGCTAGCCTGTAACCGGGTGGGCTTCGAGCAAACACCGGAGGCAACGGCGCCCGAGGACGGTATCCAGTTTTGGGGCAACTCCTTCATCTGTGGCCCCCAAGGCGAGCTACTGGCGCGCGCTCCTGCCGATGAGGTGTCGCTGTTGATCGCCGAGATCGACCTCAGCCGCGGCGAGCAGGTGCGTCGCATCTGGCCCTTCTTACGCGATCGGCGTATCGATGGCTACGGCGATCTCCTGAAGCGCTGGCGCGATTAACGGTGCCTTGAAGCCAGCCGGATCAACCCCGAGCTTCGTTGGGTCGCTGGGCTCGGCCCACCAGCGCTGGGGGCCGGCGGTGGGGGCCGGCGCTGAATCTGAGGCTGGCCCCCTGGCAACTGATCCTGGCGCTGATGCTGCCCAGTCGATCCTTACTCGACCAACGTCTCAGTCTCATCTTCTCAGTCCCGTCTTTTAAGTCTGCTACGAGATGTCTCCGCTGATGAACGAAACCCAACGCTCGATGCGCTCCATCCTCCAACGCATTGCCACTGGCCCGGAGTTGTCGAAGGACATCTCGATGGACGAGGCACGCCTGGGCATGAATGCCATCCTGGATAGCGCTGTCGACCCGGTCCAGGCCGGAATCTTTCTGATCGCACTGCGCATGAAGCGCGAAACCGATGATGAGCAGCGCGGCATCCTCGACGCCGTCCGGGATGCGACCCAGCATGTCGTCGCCGAGGTCGATGAGGTGGTCGACCTCGCCGACCCCTACGACGGCTACAACCGCTGCCTGCCAGCCTCACCGTTCCTAGCGCCGATCCTGGCCGAATGTGGCGTGCCAGCCATCTCGCAT
Organism: Halochromatium sp.; assembly: GCF_054919635.1. NCBI lineage: Bacteria > Pseudomonadati > Pseudomonadota > Gammaproteobacteria > Chromatiales > Chromatiaceae > Halochromatium > Halochromatium sp. The sequence goes on from NZ_JBUDPI010000067.1 coordinate 7,290, forward strand.
GGCGTCGATGCGGTTGGACCCAAGTTCGGCGTCACCCATCGTCATGTGCTAGAAGCGGCCGGGCTCCCGGTCGATCTCAGCCCTGCCGATGCCGCCGCGCGCGTTTCAGACCCCAGCATCGGCTGGACCTACATCGATCAGCGCGCCTTTGCCCCCAAACTGCATGACCTGGTACCGCTTCGTGGCACCATCGTCAAGCGTCAGGCCATCACCACAGTCGAGGTCATGGCGCGACCCATCCACGGTCGCAAGAAGACCCATCTGGTCACTGGCTACGTGCACAAGCCCTATCCGCGCATCTACGCCCTACTCGCTCGGCACGCCGGCTATGACTCAGCGCTCCTGGTGCGCGGCGTCGAGGGAGGCATCGTGCCCTCGCTGCGCCAGAACGGGGTCTGTTTCAATTACCAGCAGTTCGGCGAGGAGCAGTCGTTCGGTATCGACCCGGCAGCAATCGGCATCGAGCAGAACATGCGCGCCGTCCCCTTGCCAGAAGACCTGCCGACCAGCAGCCGCCCGGGTGACGATATTGCCGTCGCCGTCGATGTCCCGGCCACAGCAAAGGCTGCCGCTCAGGCAGGGATGGCCGCCCTTGAAGGCCAGCGCGGCCCGACCTACGATAGCCTGGTCTTCGCCGGCGCTCTGATTCTCTGGCACCTGGGACGCGAGCAGACCATCGCCGCCGGCGCCGATCGCATCCGCGCCGTGCTCGACTCTGGCGCTGCCGCTCGCCGCCTGCGCTGAGTCGGAGACCGATCATGGAATCCCCTTTCATCGAGGTCGCCAAGGCCGACGCGATCCAGCCCGGCAAGTTCATCCGGGTCGAGGTCGCGCACAAGCCCTACATCATCGCCCGGGTCGGGGACCGCTTCTATGCGGTTGAAGACAACTGCAGCCACGAGGACTATCCACTGTCCTATGGCTGCCTCGATGGCGCGCGCATCAAGTGCTCGTTGCACGGCAGCCGCTTTAGCCTCGAGACCGGTGTTCCCGAGGACGAGCCGGCCGACGAGCCGATCCGCACCTACCGGCTTGAGCTGACCGATGGTCGGCTCTGGCTCGACCCCAGCTCGGCAACCAATTCAGCAACTCGTTCGAGCTAGACCAACAATCACACCAAACCCCAGGCCCGCGCGCTCCGGCTCGCGGCCTGGCTTAACAACCCGCTTAGTCTCGACCTTGATGTCCAAGCGGGCTGTGGTGGTCGCGCATCGCCGCCGACAACTCCGATAGAAGCTCATCTTCATCAGCGCCGCCTATCGGCTCCGCATCAGCGACCAAGCGTACATCAGCCATGGCGACGGCCTCAGCAACCAGCTCGCGTAATCGCTCTGCAGTTGGCAGCTCGCCCGCTGTTAGCTCAATCATTGGCATGCCCGCTGCAGAGAATGCAGCGTGCAAGCGCGCTGAAGCCCGACGTTGCATGCGACGGGTCTTGCTCTGCTTAACCCAAACCGCGGCCAACGGATAGAGATCAGACGCCGAGCAAATCAGAAGATCGGCCCAACCCGTGTCCAAGAGCCGCTGTGCCAATCGCCGTTGTTTGCTGCCGATACGCGGCCTTGGCCGCAAGAGGGCTTGTGCCGCCACCCTTGGGCAGACCCGATAGGCATCGCCAGCCGCCTCCGAGAGCATTCGGTAGCAACGCTGCTCATCCTCCGTCAGCAAGGCTCGCCGCTCGAACGGCTCACCGCGTAAGCCTGAGCCCCGCCCTTGCAGTAACAAGAACAGCATCGCCAGCAGGATCAAGGCCGCCAGCACGAGCAGGAGATACAAGGGTGTCAATACAGCATCCTCAGCAATAACAGGTCCAAACTCCGGCGCCGAAGGCGTCACTGAAACAGCAGGCCGAGCCGACACAGACGACAGCGGTACGGACCTGTACCATGGAAACAGCAGAGCCTAAGGGCGCAACGCCCTTATGATCACCCAGGTTGTAGGCTATAGTTATCGCCGGATGCACGCGCTTCAAAGAGGTAATCGACGGGCTCCAGAAGCCTAGTCGGTTTAACAATGATAGGAAGTAACATGTTTCAAGATCTGAAGCTCAGCAGCAAGATCATCTTGGGTTTTGCAGCATTAATCGCGATTACAGCGGTGCTGGGCGGTATTGCGACATTCAACATGCTGACCGTAAGAGGTCAGTCAGTCATGTTAACTGAGGAGTATGTTCCCGAAGTCGAGGTTGCCACCCGCTTACGTGCTGCTTCGAACGGTCTGATGTATGCGATGCGCGGGTATGGTCTGACAGGTATCGATAGCTACTGGCGCGAGGCCGAGACCGAGGCAGGGCTGCTCGACGAAGCGCTCACCGATGCGAGAGAGCTCAGTGAGAGCTCCAAACACCTGAAAACACTGGCTTCTCAGCTAGATACTGCGCAGCAAGCACGCAATACCTAACAAGAAGCGTTCGAGGCCAATCAGCAACAGCTCGACACCAACGCGTCGGACTACATGGAGGCCGCAAACGAGTTCCTGGCCGCCCAGAACCGGATGTTCGAGCAGGCGCTGGACGAGCGGACCACCAAGGTGGAGGTCATGACACGGGTCGTCGAGCTCGGCTCGAGCGCGCGCGTTGCCAACTTCAAGGCGCAAGCCAGTGGCCAAACCGCCCTGCGCCGCGAGGCCATTGAGCAGCTTCAGCAGATACCGCCTAAGATCGATTCGATCCGACCGATCACACGCAGCCAAGACGACATCGACAAACTCGATGCTATCGCTAAGAGTGCTGCCGAGTACCAGGCCTCGATCGAGGCATTTGGCAGACAATCCGATCGAGGCTTTGCGGCTAGCGAGCAACAGCTCGCCACCTTGCGTGACGCCATGGATCGAGAAGCCGCAACCTTCGTCAGCTCCTCTAAGGCCTTTCTTGATCGTCAGATCGAAGCGCTCGCCGCCGACATGAGCGGGCGACATCGCGATATCACGCTTGCCAATAACATCATCGATGTCGGCAATGAGGCACGGGTTAGCACCTTTAAGGGACGAGCCCTCAATGACCTGAGTTTTGTCGAACAGGCATTGACGAACAACATGCCAAAGATCCAAGAGCTCTTGTCGCAACTGAGACAGGGCGTCAGCGACAGCGAGCTGCTCGCCAAGATCGAGCGCGTCAGCACCGCAGCCGGCGGCTACCGCAAGGCGATGGAGTCCCTAGTCTCGAACTGGCGAGAGAACGAGGAGCTCTCGCGCGCTCGAACCAGAGCGGGTACCGAGTTGACTGCCGCATGCACAGCAACCGCGGAAGCAGGCTTGTCCGCCACCCAGCGCATCGCCAATCAGTCGAAACAAAGTCTCAGCCTCAGTAGCCTGGTGGTCTTGGTTGGTCTCCTCATCGCCTTGATCCTCGGCGTCGTGCTCGCATGGCTCATCACGCGCTCGATCGTGGGTCCGATCAATCGCGTGGTGAAGGGCCTGCAAGCGGGCAGCGAGCAGGTTGCGACGGTGAGTGGTCACGTCAACATCAGCAGCCAGCAGATGGCCGAAGGCGCCGGTGAGCAGGCGAGCAGCCTCGAGGAGACCAGCTCCAGTGTCGAAGAGATGGCGGCCGGCACGCGCCAGAACGCAGAGCATGCGCGCGAAGCGGATACCCTAAGCCGTACAGCCAATGAGAAAGCAGATCAGGGCGTCAAAGCCGCGCGCGCCACTGCCGATGAGGTGAGGCAGCGCCTACAGAAGCTCGACACTGCCATCAAGGCCATCGAGGAGAGCACCAACAGCACCGCAAAGGTCGTCAACACCATCGATGGCATCGCCTTCCAGACCAACTTGCTGGCGCTCAACGCGGCCGTGGAAGCAGCACGCGCTGGCGAGCAAGGTAAGGGATTTGCCGTGGTTGCTGACGAGGTCCGCAAGCTCGCGCAACGCAGTGCCGAGGAGGTCAAGAACACCAACGAGCTGATGAAGTCGGCGCAGGAGAACACGGTCCGTATCAAGGATGTCTCGAACGAGCTGGAGAAGTACCTGGGCAAGGCCGTTGCCGAAGAGATGGTCTCGCTGTTCGAAGAGACGGTCACCGCAAGCACTCAGGTCACGCAGCTGATGAGCGAGGTCGCCACGGCCAGCGACGAGCAAGCCCGACGGGTTGAGCAAATCAACCTGGCGGTCTCGCAGATGGACAAGGTCACCCAGATCAGCGCGTCGAATGCCGAAGAGTCCGCAGCCGCCAGTGAGGAGCTGGCCAATCAGGCCGCACAGCTGAAGCGGATCGTCGACGATCTGCGCTATCTGGTCGACGGCGTTCGCTCAACGGACACCGAGGCCGGCTCGAGCGATGAGCGTCGGGCACTGACCAGTCAACCGCCGTTGTTGCAATCACAGCCCAGGAGCGATGATTTCTGAGTCCAACGAACGCCGGCCGAGCTAGCCGCCAATCAATCAGCAGCACCTCAAAGCGGCCGACAGGGCTCAAGCCTTGTCGGCCGCTTGCTGTCTGGCCGGTCGACGAAAGCCACGGCGCCATGATGAGGGTCAAATTGCACAGGAACACCCGGTTCGAAAATACTGCATAATCCAGCGCTTTCCCAAAACGACCCAAAGGGAGCCCTGTCATCGCCCGGCTCGGCCGCAATCTGAGGCCGCGGCACCGGTGCCATCTAGAGCGCATTCTTGATCGCGCTGGTGGCCCAATCGAAAAAGGTCTCGTCGGCACCGCTCGGGTTTAGCGCTGCGCGCGGCTAGCCGACGCCCAACCCAGGGGAAGAGAGCATGCAATACGACAGTCATCTGTACCAGATCCTGGCCCCGAATCCAGCACTGGTCGCGTCACAATTGGACCCGGAGGCCTTTGCCAAGCATTACACGGCTGGCTCAGTGCGTTATTACGCCGGCAAGGTTGCCTTCGCTGAGATCGATGTCAATTACCGCCATCGGTATTTCAAGATCGATGATGCGCTCGCGGCACTCAAGCCACACCCAGATGGCCGGCCCAAGGCGACCATCTTCATCTCGACCTATCGCGTCCTCGAGCATATTGATCTCGACGCCATCCAGCGTCTGTTTCTGAGTACGCCAGAGGGGTACACCCTGGAGCTCAATGCCGCGCCATATGACAAGACGCACGAAGAGGGCTTCCTGCGGATCTACGCCGAGATCGCTCCGCTGCGTATGCTGGTGATGTCGCGTCTCGACTTCCCCGCATTCGGGAAGTACATCACCGACCCGAGCTTCCCGAAAGGCGCGCCAAAGCAGTTTTATACCCAGATCGAGCTTGATATCGAACACTTCCTGGAAGAGTTCGAGGGTCGCCCGACCATGCATGCGCCAATTCCCGGCCTGCATCCTTCGAACCTGCGCGCTGCCATCATGGAGATGCGCGACGAACCAGGTAAGCAAAGCAAGGGACTACGGCTCGACAGCGCCTTCGAAACCATTCCTTACAAGCTGATTCGCCACGGTTTCATGTTCGCCTCCCAGGAATCGACGCGGTTCTTCCCGATCCCCTCACGGGCGGAGATTGAGGCAAGCAATTATCGCTTCTGGCGCGCCATGTAATGGCATCAAAGTCATGGCATCAAAGGCGGCGTGGCTGCTCGCCTCAGTGAGCACGCCGCAGAGTCATCGCGTCGCGCTGCCAATCGGCAGCTCGGCGTTTTCCAAGATAACGACAATGAGTCGAGAATGATTCGAGCGAGAGGGAGAGTAATTTCACCATGAGCCTCACTGCTCTGATACCCGTGATACCCGTGCTGTTCGGGGTACTTGGCCTCCTAGTGGCCTATATCATCTTTCGTGCCATCAAGGCCTATCCGAAAGGCGAGTCCAAGGTGGCCGCCATCGGCGATGCCATCCACCTTGGCGCCATGGTCTTCATGCGCCGCGAATACAGCATGCTCGGCATCTTTGCCGGCGTGCTCGTCGTTGTGCTCTTCATCTTCCTTGGCTGGAAGACGGCCGTCGCCTTCGTGGTCGGCGCCCTCACCTCTGCGCTCGCCGGCTTCATCGGCATGAGCACCGCCACCCAAGCCAACGTGCGCACGACCGTCGCGGCCCATACCAAGGGCCCCGCCGAGGCGCTGACGGTCGCCTTCTTCGGCGGCTCGATCATGGGCCTTGCAGTGGCTTCGCTCGGACTGCTCGGTCTTGGCAGTTTGTATCTGCTGTTCGGTGGCGACCCGGAGACCGCCCACGCCATTCACGGCTTCGGCATGGGCGCCTCGAGCGTAGCGCTATTCTCCCGCGTTGGTGGCGGCATCTTCACCAAGAGCGCCGATGTCGGTGCCGATCTCGTCGGTAAGGTCGAAGCGGGCATTCCAGAAGACGACCCCCGCAACCCGGGCGTCATCGCTGACAACGTTGGCGACAACGTCGGTGACGTCGCCGGGATGGGCTCGGACATCTTCGAGTCCTACTGCGGCGCCATGA
>NZ_JBUDPI010000068.1:0-13642 GCF_054919635.1 Halochromatium sp.
TCCTCATCGGTTCGATCAGCTTCCGGGAAGGTGATCGGCGACCTCGGCACCGCGCTCTCCACGCGGTCTTGCCTGGCCCACGGTGCTGTCGTGACCGGTTTGGCGCTCGGCTTCGGCGTTGATGGAGGCACCGATGATGACCGCCGTCGCCGACAGGTAGAGCCAGAGCAAGAGCACGATCACCGCGCCGAGAGAGCCATAGGTTGCGCTGTAGGACCCGAAATTCGCGACGTAGAACGAGAACAGCCCGGAGGCCGCCAGCCAAAGCACCCCAGCCACCAGCGAACCTGGGGGGAGCCAGCGCCAGCGCGCGGCGCGTCGTGATGGTCCGTAACGGTAGAGTATGCCCAGCGCGAATAGCCCAACCAGGGCCAACAGTGGCCAGCGCAACCAGGCCGCCAGCACTTCCGGAACGGTGCCCAGGCTGACCAGATTGATCACGATCGGCACGGCGACGGTAGCGATGATGGCGACGGCAAGGACCAGCACCAAGAAGATCGTCAGGCCAAAGGCCACCAGGTTCAAGAGGAAGAGGTTCCGCGCCTCTTGCTCGTCGTAGGCGATGTTGAGCGCAATGATGAGGGCTCGGGTGCCACGGGTCGCGCCCCAGAACGACAACAGCAGCGCCCCGGCGAGCCCAAAGCCGAGCGTCTGCTGCCGGCTTTCGGCAGCGCTCTCGAGCCGCGCGGAGATGAGCTGATGCACCTGCGCGGGCAGCAGGCCGCCGAGGGCATCAAACTGACTCTGAATCTGACTGACGTCGAACACCAGGTCATAGGTCGTCACCAGAGCCGCGATGGCCGGGAAGAGGGCGAGCAGACTGTAGAAGCCAACGCCGGCGGCCACGAGCCCGAGATTCTCCTTGATGTAGCGACCCACGACACGGCGCGCGATTTGCCACCAGCCCCGGCCTGGAATGACCAGCGGCGATTCGGCGGCGCGCCCGGGGGTGGGAGGGCTGGCTTCAGTGCCAGCCTCTGCTGTCGTTGCGGATTGCATCGGCGACTCTCCTCATGATCATCGAGTCAGATCCCGGCGCTAGTGCATCGCCGATCCCCCCGCGCAACGGGATCTCGGGGTGGCTGCCGTCGTGAGCTGCGCTGAAGGAGCTGCGCTCAAGGGGATCAGGTTTGCCGAGCATCCATTGCGTCGGCACCCGACTACCTTCAGTGATGCACTGCAGCGTTCTCGGTCGGCGCCTTCCGGCAGTCTTCTGGGGCGTCGATGGAGACGGCATTGGGGAACATGCTCAGCCAGGGGATGCGCAGACCATAGCCGTTGATATGCACTGCCTGCTCCGGGCAGGCCTGGCCGACGCGGCGGGCAATGGACTGCAGCCGGGCGGAGTCGAACTTGAAGTAGGGAGGCGTAAATCCAGCGTCCTCGTTTCTGAAGATCAGCGTATCCGAGGTGCCGGCCTCAACGGTTTCGATGCGGTATTGGACATCACGACCGTCTCCGGTGGCGCCAGTGATCTGTACCTCCCAGGATTTCGGTCCCCAACGGACATAGAGAAAGCCGATGACGACGACGAGGACGATCACAATGCCGAGTTTAACGTTCCTATTCATTCTTTATAGCTCCTGATGCTCTCTTGTTGATCTCAAGAAGGTTGATCTCAAGAAGGCCGAGCGTCGGTGTTATTTGCCGACTGAGGGTGTCGTTGGACGTCGGGCGCCTGCGCCTCAGAGGGTCGGACGCCGGCCACGGAAGAAGAAGATCACCGCTAACACCAATCCGACGACAAACAGTAGCCAGGCGATATTGGTTGCGGCGCCAGCGATGCCAGAGAAGCCGAGAAGGCCGGCGATGATGGCGACGATCAAGAAGATTAATGCCCACTGGAACATGGTTTCCTCGTCGATGGTTGGGCGGCTCGGTGAGCCCGATGTGATAAGCCGTAAGTCGTATATTGAGATTGCCTTCAGTCTGGATTGGGCTTAGAGATCAAACGCCTCCAACCAATCCGAGAATACCGATGACGATCAGATAGATCGCGACGATATAGTTCAGCAATCTGGGCTGAACAAGGATCAGGATTCCGGCGACGAGGGCGAGGATTGGCTGCAACGAAAGCTGAATCATGGTGTTGACTCCATCGTCATTAAGTGAAACCGCGTGCGAGGCGCGGTCGATTTCGAGCTAGCAGCCTTATGGCTTGCAATTAGCAATCCAGGTCGCGAAGCCGCTGATTCTTGGTTGTTATTCCAGGCGAGCTCCCAACTAGGTGGTGCAAAACAACCTTTGTCAGGTTCAAAGCCCCCGATCCGCTCAGTCAATGCGCCGCTGTTCGGTGGTCGATGACGCCGGCTGTCATGCGTTCTTCATTGAACGAAAACAACAACGTAACGGCGCTGTCACCCAGTTGACATCGTGGAGGCTGAATCTGCGCTTTGTGCGATCTCCGGTTCAATTCAGCCAAGACTGGCACGCGGCTCGCAGTCCGAGGCCGGCACTGGACAGTGGGCTGGGGCCAGTGGGCTGGACAGTCGGGGGGCGCGCCGTTCGGCACGTCGACTTCCGTGTTGGGTCGATCCCCGGCTAGGCGCATTCTTCTTCTATTGCATTTTGAGCTGTCGATTCCGCGAGTCCCTATGTCTCCGCAAACCGCACTCCTGATCGCTCTGGGTTTGGCGGTGCTCGGCTTCCTCGCCGGCTATCGCCGCGCTTGGTCTGTCGCCGGCAGCCGCAAGCCGCTGCACTCGCTGCCACGCGATCACGGCCTCTGGGTGCTGCTATGCATGCTGCTTCCGTCGCTGGCTTTTACAGTCTTTGGCTTGGCTGTGGAAGGTCCGCTGATCGACTGGCTGCTGTACCAGGGGCTGCCTGAATCGCTACGCAGCGGCGAGGAGCGCTCGCTGCTGTTGTCTCGCCTAAGCAATATCGCCGCCGATGGTCAGGTCTTCGGGGAGGTGAGTCCTGCGGAGCAGTCCGCGGCCGATCGGCTGCGCGCGCTGCATCGCTGGTCAGACTGGATCATTGGCGGCGGGGCCATCGCCTTGGCCTTCGGTGGCGGACTCTTCGCACTGCCGCGTATCGATGATCGCTTCCGGGCCCGTAACAACGGCGAGCGGATCAGTCTTGGGCTGCGGCTGCTAGCCGCGATCATCGCCATCCTCACCACCATCGGCGTTGTCTTTTCACTCCTGTCGGAGGCACTGCGCTTCTTCGCGACGGTCAACCCGCTGGACTTCCTATTCGGGCTCCGTTGGAGCCCGCAGAGCGCGATCCGAGCCGAGCAGGTCGGGGCCGAGGGTGCGTTTGGCGTGGTGCCGGTGCTGGTTGGCACCCTGTTGATCGCCTCGATCGCGCTCTTGGTCGCGGTTCCGATCGGGCGGCTATCGGCCATCTGGATGGTCGAGCTCGCGCCCTCGCGGCTGCGCTCGGCTGCAAAGCCGGTGATCGAGATCCTGGCGGGTGTGCCAACCGTGGTCTATGGCTTCTTCGCCGCAGTGACCGTTGGGCCGGCAATCAGCGATGCCGGTCAGGCGCTCGGCCTTGAGGTCAGCGCCGAGTCGGCGCTCGCGGCCGGCAGCGTGATGGGGATCATGATCATCCCCTACATGAGCTCGTTGGCCGACGATGTGATCGCTTCGGTGCCGCAGAAGCTGCGCGACGGCGCGATGATGCTTGGCGCGACCAAGGGCGAGACCGTCTTCCGGGTGGTGCTGCCGGCGGCCTTGCCGGGGCTGCTCAGCGCGGTGGTGCTTTCGGCCAGCCGCGCCCTCGGCGAGACCATGATCGTGGTGATGGCCGCCGGGCTGTTCGCCAATCTGACCCTGAATCCGCTGGAGAGCGTCACGACGGTGACGGTGCAGATCACCACGGCACTCACCGGCGATCAGCCGTTCGACAGTCCGACCACGCTGTCGGCCTTCGCACTCGGACTGACCCTGTTCTGTATCACCTTGGCCCTCAATCTGTTCGCGCTCCGCGTGATGGAGCGCTGGCGGGAGCGTTATGACTGAATCCGCATCGAGCAGCACGAACAGCCCGAGCAGCGCCTACCTGTCGGAGCGTTTTAGGCGACGCTTGCGACGCCGGCGTGGACGCGAGGGCTTGCTGAAGGCCGCTGGCATCGCCGCTGTCGTGGTCGCCATCGGTATGCTTTCGGTGCTGTTCTTGAGCATCGTCGTCCAGGGCGACAGCGCCTTCCTGCAGACCCGGATCGCGCTCGAGGTCGACCTCGATCTAGAGACCTTGGGGGTCGACAGCGCCGAGCGGCAGGCGCTTGAGGAGGGCAGCTATCGCTCGTTGGTCCATCAGTCCCTCTACGATCGCTTTGGTCGGCCTGATTCGCGCGCAGCGCGCGATGAGCTCACCGGCATGATCAGCGGGGATGCTATCTACCGGCTGCGCGATCGTGTGCTGAGCAACCCCGAGCTGATCGGGCAAACGCGGCGGATCTGGATGCCCGCGTCGAGCGAGGTGGACCTGATTGCCAAGGGCGTGGTGCCCCGTGATCTGCCCGAGCGCGACCGACTGGTCTCGGACCAGGTGCTGGACTGGATGAGACAGCTGCGCGAGGCCGGGGACCTGAAGACGGTATTCAACACCGATTTCTTTATCCGCACCGACAGCCGTGAGCCTGAGGTGGCCGGTATCCGTGGTGCCATCGTCGGCTCGGCGCTGATGCTCATGGTGACGCTGGTGACGGCCCTGCCGGTGGGACTTGCTGCGGCGATCTATCTGGAGGAATTCGCGCCGAAGAATCGCTGGACCGAGATCATCGACGTGAACATCCGCAATCTGGCCGCGGTGCCGTCCATCCTGTTCGGGCTGCTCGGGCTGGCGGTCTTCGTGCGGCTGTTCGGCATGCCGCGCTCCACGCCACTGGTGGGCGGTCTGGTCCTTGCGCTGCTCGTGCTGCCGACCATCATCATCGCCGCGCGGGCAGCGATCCAGGCGGTGCCGCCGTCATTGCGTGAGGCGGCTGAGCAGCTGGGCGCCTCGCGAATGCAGACCACCTTCCTCACCGTGCTGCCAAACGCGCTGCCAGGCATCCTCACCGGCACCATCATCAGCATGGCCGAGGCGCTCGGCGAGACCGCGCCCCTGCTGATGATCGGCATGGTCGCCTTTATCGCCGAGATGCCCACCGATTTCACTGATCCGGCCGCGCCGCTGCCAGTGCTGATCTATCTCTGGTCGACCAGTCCTGAGCGCGGCTTCTTGGAGAAGACGGCCGCCGCCATTCTGGTCCTGTTGGCCTTTCTGCTCCTGATGAATGCGCTGGCCGTCTGGCTACGGATGCGCACCCAGCAACGAGGTTGATCCTATGTCCGATGCCCCCGCAGAAGCAGCAACCCACGCCAAGATGCAGGCGAGCAGGGTGGACGTCTTCTATGGCGACACGCGCGCGATCCGAGACGTCTCCCTGGATATCAACGAGCGCGAAGTATTGGCGTTGATGGGCCCGTCCGGCTGAGGAAAGAGCACCTTCCTGCGCTGCCTGAACCGAATGAACGATTCGATCGACAATGCTCGGGTCGAGGGGCGGATCACGCTCGACGACCAGGATATCTATGACACAGATGTCGACCCGGTCCAGATCCGGGCGCGGGTCGGGATGGTCGCCCAGGTGCCTAACCCGTTTCCGAAGCCGGTCTTCGACAACGTCGCCTTTGGGCCACGATTGCACGGGCTGCACGACACCCGTGCCGAGCTGACCGAACTGGTCGAGCACAGCCTGAGCCGTGCCGGACTCTGGGAGGAGGTCAAGGATCTGCTGCACCAGCCCGGCACCAGTCTCTCTGGTGGCCAGCAGCAGCGCCTGTGTATCGCGCGCACGATCGCCAACCGCCCCGACGTGCTGCTGATGGACGAGCCGGTCTCCTCGCTCGACCCGAAGTCTGCCGCAGTGATCGAAGACCTGATCCGCGAGCTCGCCGAGCGCTTCGCGATCGTGCTGGTCACCCACAGCATGGAGCAGGCCAAACGCATTGCTGACCGCACGGCCTTCTTCTATCTCGGAGACTTGGTCGAGGTCGCCGAGACCCATGCGCTATTCGAGAATCCGCAGAAGGAGCGCACCCAGCGTTATCTCAGCGGCCTGTTTGGCTAAGCCCCTTGGCCTGTCACCCCGAGATTGAGCGCCTGCGTCCTGCAACAAGTCGGTAGGCGCCGCTCGCTGCCATGGCTGCCCAGAGTGGCAGCAGTGCGATCAGTCCTGCATCGCCGTGCCCGAGGGTAACGCCTATTGCGCTCAGCAGCGCGAGGAGCTGTCCGGCGCGGACGCGGCGCGGAGACAACGGCTCGCCCGTATCGTCGCCAACGCTTTGCACCTGACCTGCCGCTCGGATCGTGATCGCGAATAGCGCGCTCAGGATCAGTGCTGCGAGCAGCGGAGCCGGGGCCAGCATGGATGCCAGTGCTGGACTTCCTCCGAGGTCGGAGTGCGGCTCGCCGACTGCGATGAGCAGGCCGCCCAAGGCAGCTGCTGCACCGGTGAGGATGAGGCGGCGGCGATTCGCAGGGCCGAGCAACCCGTCGATCAGCAAGGCGGCGACGGCGGCCGCCAGATAGACCGGGCTGCTTTGATAGCCGAGCCAAAGCCCTAGTGCTAGCAAGCCAAGGGTATCCGGCAGGGTTGCCGCGACACCGGTGCTACGGTTGAGCACCCGCACCGCGAGCAGGACCAGGAAGAGCGCCGCGAGATCGGGCAAGGGCAGCCAGCCGATCTCAGCCGCGGCAAGGGCTGGAAGCGTGAATCCCGCGGCGACGAAGGCGGCCAGCTCGGCGTCTGGGTCGAGCTCCCTCGCCAGAGCCCAGGCCAGGAAGAAGCTGAGACCAGCCAAGGCCGACCAAACCGTCGCCGTCAGCAAGCCCTGGCCGAGGAGGACGCGTCCGAGGGCGCCGGCGACGAGTACCCCGAGGGTCAGCATGCCGATCCAGCGATTGGTTGGATCGTCCAGCTCGAGCGGGCGGGCGATCCCAGAGATTTGGCGCAGTGTCATCTTGAGTGTTCGCGTTGGGTGAAGAGCGCCGTGTCGTCTGCCCGGCGCATTCTTCTGCTCACGTAAGCTCGCCCGAGATCTCGAGCTGGTTGTCAACGGCGCGGACATGGGGCGCGAACCAGCACAGCGATTCGGCGAGCTGTCGTTTCTTATCATCGCTCGCGGTGCCGCAGAGGGTTGCTTCCCCGAGCCTGACCTCGACATGGATCGGTTGATCGGCAAGACGCGGATGCTCGCGCATCAGCGTCGTTGCCGCCTCGGCGACGGCTTCGTCTGGGTTCTCACGCAGCGGTTCATAGCTGATCAGGTTGTGAACATCACGGCAGGCACCCGTCTCCCAAGCCACGCCTTCCGCCAACGCGGCGTAGGACATCTCAGGCACCCATCCGCCCAAGTGAACGATACCGTCGCTCACGATGACCCCAATCCAGGGCTGCGAGCGCGCCGGCGGTCGGTCGCCAGACTCGATCACGCGGACCTGAGCCAAAGGAGGCTCATCGCGTAAGGTCTCGCGTAGCTCGGCGGCGAGGGCGTCATCCGATTCACGGATCGCGGGCTCGAGCGAGACGTCATCCTCAACCTCCGCTGTTGCCAAGGCCTCGCGCGCAAGCCGAGCGGCTTTGCGGCGTGCAGCGATGGACGGGACCTCGCCCACCACCCGCCACTGGCAGGCCGGCTCGGTTTCTTGGGGGATGAGATGCAGACGGTCGGCCAGCTCGCCGATGTCGGGGTCGTCTCGCCAGGCCTTGCGCACGGATTCGAGCTGTTCGCTCTGTTGGGTCATAAAAGATCGCCTCGGTGTCGTTGCAAGCGGTCGTCATGGGTTGACGCTCCGACTCAAGTGGTCCCGTTCAATAAGCACGGCGCATACCGGAATCGAGACCGCCCTTGCCTGCACTTGACTGCAGCGGACGGCGAGGACCTTTGAGACATAGCCCTCAGGCCATCTCCCTGGTGAGCGGGGCAAATCGACCGCGATCGGGTGAAATCGCAACCTGCACCTAGGTCTTGGCATCGCGGGTGAGTGGGCACTGCTATCGTGGCTCTGACCGCTGAGAACGCCGGCGCGCAGCTGACGCCGCGGTCTGGGCCCGTGCTTGGCGCTCGGCATTGGCGCTCGGGCTTGGAGCCCGCGCCGGTCGCTTGAGTCGGCGGCTTGGGTTGCGGCTTAGCCATCGACCATGACGAGCGCGTGCGATCACTTGGCATCGCGATTGCTCAGACTTGTGGTCGAGAGGCTGACCCCGCGTCGGCTGCTCAAGACCGAGTTACGAGTGAGTTAGCTGCGGCGGTAGCTGCCCTGGTAGCTGCATCGTACGTGCTAACTGACTTGACGATATTCCTCGTTTCAACCAATGGAGGTTCTTATGCGATTCGACACCAAGATGATGGCGAGCTCGGCACTGGCTCTGGCGCTGACAGGCGCGACGGCGGTCTGGGCTGAAGACCCGATGACTGAGCCCGATGACAGCTGGATCAGCGTTAGCGGCACCGTCGAGAGCGTGACCAACGACGCTTTCGTGCTGGACTACGGTGAAGGGGTCATGACCGTCGAAATGGACGACGGCGATCGCGACGCCGACGGCTACAAGCTGGTCAGTGGCGATAAGGTCACCGTTAACGGCCGCATTGACGACAATCTGTTCGAGGCGCGGACGCTCGAGGCCAGCAGTGTCTATGTGGAAAACATCGACACCTACTTCTACGCCTCGGCCGTCGATGAGGAAGATATTGATAATGTCATCGTCACCGTCTCGACACCGGTGGTGATTTCGGCGACAACCGTTCAGGGGACTGTGACCGAGGTCAGCGCTGAGGAATTCGTCGTCGATACCGGTTTGCGTCAGGTGCGCGTCGAGGTCGAGGAGATGGCCTACAACCCGCTCGACGACCAGGGCTACCAGAAGATCGAGGTCGGTGACCGTGTGAGCGTGACCGGTCAGATCGATGACGATCTCTTCGAGGGACGCGAGCTGGTCGCTGATTCAGTGGTCACGCTGTCGAGCAGCAGCTGATCGATGCCGGCTGCTTCGCTTGGCCACTAAGCCGAGCGACGAGAACAAGATAGGCCCGCGCTCGACGCCCGTTGAGCGCGGGCTCTGATGTGGAGGTCTGTCATGCCCAATTCGAAACTCTGGTTGATCGTCGCCGATGAAGGGCGTACCGCGCTCTACGCGGCCGAGAGCCCGACTGGCCCACTCACCGAGCTACGCGATTTCATCGGCCCGGAGAACCGTCTCCTGGATCAGGATCTGGTCACCGACCGCCCAGGTCGGGCGTTCGACTCGGGTGGGGAAGGGCGCCATGCGCTTGAGCCGAGCACGCAGCCGGGTGAGGTCGAGGCCCAACGCTTTGCCAAATGGATCGCCGAGGCCCTGGACCAGGCGCGCACTGAGCAGCGCTTCGAGATGCTCGGGCTGGTGGCGCCGCCTGCCTTCCTCGGTCTGCTGCGCAAGAGTTTGTCGGATGAGACGGCTCGCCAGGTCGTGCTCGAGATCGACAAGGATCTGACTCGCTATGATGCCGAGGGTGTCCGAGCCCATCTGCCGCAACGACTGTTCGAGACACCGCTCACCTAATCCTCAACCCGCGTCGGCCGTCGGCCAGCGCGGGTTGATCTCGATGGCTAAGGATCAGTCAGTCGCGGACTCGATGCGGTCGCCGGTCTCTTCGATCGCTTCCTGGGTCTGCTCGGCTGCCTGGCGGGCGGCCTCTTGTGTCTCCTCAGCCGCTTCTGCTGCAGTCTCCTGCGTCGCTTCCACCGTCTCTTCAACGGTCTCGCCGGCTTGCTCGCTGATCTCTTGCTCGCTGGTCTCTTGTTCGCTGATCTCAGGGCTCGGCTCAGACTGCCGATCGCAGCTCCAAAGCAAGGTCGCCGATGTGGCAATGGCAATCAGCGTCAAGGTGGGGGTGTGGGTCTTCATGCAATGATCTCCATGCGTGGTGATGAGTGAAAAGGGAACTGCTCTGATCTGTTATGGATTCAGGCTGGTGGTTGTTTCGCGCCACTCAGGGTGCTTTAGGCCCGACGGTTGACTCGAGTCGTCTACAGGCTTGGCGTTGAGCAGACGCTCGATCTCGGCACTGGAGGTCTTATCCAGTGCTCCGAGCATCAGGCCCACCAGACGGTTACCCGAATGAACCACCGTCACTGGCAAGTGCAGATAACGGTTGTCACCGGTTTGCAGCCTCAGGGTTCCGGACTTTGCCTTCGGACAACCTTTTTGAGCTCGCATCAGCACCCCAGAGCGACTCAGGTTGAACGCCGTTCCATCAAGGCCCTGGCCGTTGTCGAAGATCAGGCTCGCGGGTAGATCGGTGACGATACAGTGGTTGAATGCTGGCTGATGCATTGAAGCTCCTGTGACGGTTGTGCGGCATTCGCACCATAGCCGGTTTGCACAAATACTATTAGCAACGCTTGTGCCAGCGCGCTTCAGCAACGCTTGTGCGATGACGCGGCGTCTTTGAGCCCCTGCCGCCAGGGCGTGGATCAGGCCCCAGCGTGGCGATAGATCGCGAACAGGCGGCGGAAGGTCGAATCCCAGCCATAGCCGGACTCGAGCACGTGCCGGCGTGCCGCCGCCCCGAGCCGGTGGCGCTGGGCGGCGACGGTGATGATATTGCTCGCCATCGCCTCAGCGTCGCCGACAGGACCCAGCCTTCCGCGATCCGGCGCCACACGTTCGCACAATGCGCCGGCATCGACGCCGACGACCGGCAGACCCGAGGCCTGTGCCTCGACCACGGCCAGGCCGAAGGTCTCATAGGCGCCTGCTGTGACATAGACATCGGCTGAGGCCATGATCTGGGCATAGGCAGCGCGGTCGCGCTCGTAGTGCAGCACACGCAAGCGGGGTCGCTGCTGGGCGCGTGCCTCGAGCGCTTCGCGCAGCGGGCCTTCGCCCATCAGGATCAAGGGAAATCGTGCCTGCTCGGGCAGCCTCTCGAAGGCATCCACGAGCAAGGTGACCGCCTTCTCGCTATCGAGCCTGCCGCAATAGAGCAACAGCACCTCGTCGTCGCCAATGCCTTGCTGCTGTCGCCAATCGACGCTGCGTTGCTCCGGAGAGAACCGGGAGAGGTCGACGCCAAGCGGAACCACCTCGGTGCCGCTGACCCCATACTCGGCGATGCGTGCGGCCTGTGCCGCTGTCGCCGCAAAGGTCAGATCGCACCGGCCGAAGATCTGCCCGAAGCTCGCCTCGGCGCCACTCTCGGCAACCTCAGTGACCCGGTTTCCCCAGGCCGCAAGGGTCTCACTGATCTCTTCGACACCATCGACCAGGAAACGCCTCAGGGGCGCACCGACATAGGCGTGGGCGATGTCGGTGTGGAAGTAGGCGGAGACCAGGCAGCGCTTGGCCTGCTGGTGGCATTCATCCCGGTAGCGAAAAGCGGCCCAGGGCTCAACAAAGAAGCTGCCGAGCTCGACGATATCCGGAGCGCTTTGCTCCAACGCGTGGCGAACCTTGTCCGGCCGCCAGAAGAAGCGGTAGGGCTTGCAGCCGGGGATCAGCGGACTGTTGATCTCGATGGTGCGCAGCCGGCCGGTCTGCGATGAGCGGTCATGCTCGCCGGGGATGATCAGTACATGCTCGTCATCGCTGTTCTCAGCGATCCAGCGGCGCTTCTGGTCGATGTAGGTGCGGATGCCACCGCTGGTTTCGGTATAGGCGAGTGTTAGGTCGCAGTAGCGCATGGCTGTGCCTTCTGCAGTAGCCTGTCGAGCAAGACGCGCTCGGCGAATCCCGTATGAAACCGCGCGACGCTGCCTTGATGGCAGACCGATCCCTCGAAGCGGTCGTGATCCCGCATCCGCAGCTGCAGCTGGACGCGGTTGGAAGACAAGCCGGTTGAGCCGAGCCGCTGCGTTCGGCGAGGGCCTGGGTCCAATGCGGTCGGCGGGGAGCCAAAGATGGGCAAATCGATCTCGATGTGCATCCCGCGGCAGGTGCGGGGCAAACGCGGGCAGAGGCTCCAGCGGGCTGGTCCGAGCTCGAGGCCAAGCAGCACCTCCAGCAACAGATTGTTGACCAGGCCCGACCATCCGACGAACTCGCGCTGCGGGCCGCGGCCGAGGGTCAGGGCCTTCCACCAGTTGCCATCCTTCCGGCGCAGCGCTTGGGTATGCAGGGCATCGGGATCATAGAACTCGTAGATGCGCCGTTCCCGCTCGAAGACGCCGTAGACCCCCTGACAGAGCCGAAACGCAATCTCGCCCGCTTCGCGTTGTCGATCGTAGCGCAAGAGCCCTTGCACGACGGCATAGGCGGTGTTGATCCAGACCGGGCCGCGCCACATGTCCTTCTCGAAGCTCGGCTCCTTGCGGGCGACCGAGGGCAGCGGGATCTGGGTTCCGAAGTGCGATGGATCGCTCAGATGTTGAGCCAGGCGGGCGGCGCGTCTCTGATCCGGAACCCCGGCCCACAGGGGCATCAGCGACGCGATGGTGCTGATCCGAATCGGATGGCCGGCTTCGGCTCGGTCTAGATAGAGACCGGCTTGCTCATCCCACAAGAGCTGGTTGATCCGCCTGCGCAATGTCGCCGCCTTGGCAGCGAAGGCGCTGGCTTCCTGCTCCTGTGCGAGACGTCGAGCCATCTGAGCCAGGGTCTCTAGCTGGACCACGACGTAGCTGCTGAAATCGGCCGCGGCGATCCTGCGGGTATCTCGGAGTCGGCTTTCGTCGGTATTGCTGAAGCGGGGTGCGTTCTCGACGCCGGACTCGTAGGGATGGGCCCAAGCATAAAGACCATTATCGAGCTGTCGGTTCGACTCGAGCCAGGCCTGGTAGCGGTGCAAAGGGACATAGACGTCGACGAGCAGAGCCCGGGCTTGCCTCTGTGGCAGGGCATCGAGGATGCCGAGGACCGACCAAGCGATCAGCGGCGGTTGGGTATAGCGCGACTGATGGAATTCGGTCACCACATGCTGGAGTCTGTCGCCATCACGGAGATCGATCACCGCGCGCAGGACATCGGCCCCAACGCCGGCGTCCCACCAGCGCCAGACCTGGGCGATGAATGCCGAGTCCCAGAGGTAGACGCCGCGAAAGGCTGGGCCCGGAATCGCGTGGCGTGTTGGTGAGAGCAGGTCGGCCTGTTGCAGGTTCGCGAACAGGAGCGCGTAAACCTCGGCAAAGCCGCGCTCGAAGGCAGTGGCTTGGGCATGACCAGCAATGCGCAGATGCGGCGGCGACACCTCGACCCCTTTGCGACTCAGCACCTCGAGTGGCAGCTCGATCGGCAGCAGCCCCGAGCGTCCGGCCGAGATGCGCGACCAGATCAACAGATGCCACAGGTAATGCAGTCCCCGCGTGCCGCGGCCGGCGAATGCGGCGACGCGGCCTGTGCTCGTGCGAGCTTGACCCAGCAGGCGACGCAGAAGCGGGATCAGAGCGGCCATTGAGTCGCTCGCCCGTCTGGGCCTTAGACGCCCTTACCGCCAGCACGCTGCGCTGGGGTCTTCATCTCAGCCTGGAATTCATCGGGACTGAGCAGGCCATTGTCGTCACGGTCGAGGTCGCTGAAGCGGTCTTGAAGACGGGGCAGAGCGGTGGCCTCGTCGGGTGCAAGGGCACCATCGCCGTTGCGATCAAGCGCCCCATAGCAGGCCATGGTTGCGGACATTCCAGGCACTTCGCCGCGCTTGAATTGGCAGTCAGCGGGTGGGTTGGTGCCCGC